>CAZVRM010000075.1:0-7138 GCA_964629605.1 uncultured Oscillospiraceae bacterium | reverse complement strand
GGTCTGGCCGACCGTGCCGATGCCTACCCCCAGCAGCTGTCCGGCGGTCAGAAGCAGCGCATCGCCATCGCCCGTGCCCTGTGCATGGCTCCCGACGTGATGCTGTTTGACGAGCCCACCTCTGCCCTGGATCCCGAGATGGTTGGTGAGGTTCTGCAGGTCATGAAGGATCTGGCCCGCAACGGCATGACCATGGTAGTGGTGACCCACGAAATGGGCTTCGCCCGGGAAGTGGCCAGCCGTATGATCTTCATGGAGGCCGGCAAGATCCTGGTGGACACTGACCCCAAGACCTTCTTTGGCAACCCCGAAAACCCCAGACTGCAGGATTTCCTGTCCAAGGTTCTGTAAAAAACACAAAGAGCCCGTTGTAAAATGCACGCAACCCCCGTCATTCATCCTCGCGCTAAACGCCGCCGCAAGCGGCGGTTGCGCTACGAAATGGCGGCTTCGGCCGCTCACGAGCCAGTGATCACACTGACGTGGGAATCCGTCCTCTGCTCAATAGGAAAACGGATTGCCACACCGTTCTGTCGAACGGTTCGCAATGACAGGTCTTGCATTTTGCAACGGGCTCTTTTGTTACCAGTCCCACTGGTGTTTTTTCATATCTACGCGGCCGCAGGGCAAGAAGGTCACGCCTTCGGCCTCCAGTAACCCACGCTGTTCCCCCCAACCGGGCGCGGTACGCCCCGCGTGATTCACCACCCGGTGACAGGGATAGCGGCCATAGTATTCTGCCATGGACAGCACTTTCCCCACCAGCCTGCTGTTTCGTTCCCGTCCGATGAGCCGGGCGATCTGCCCATAGGCAGCAACACGGCCTTCCGGGATTTCCTCCACCACCGACAGGATCTGATAGATCAGAGCTTCGTTCAGCACGCTCATATCAATAAGTCACTTCCATCAGCATGAGGCCGCAGGCCGGTGCCAGCTGTCCCGCCTGTTTCCGATCCTTTGCCGCCAGAATTCCGGGGATCTGCCCGGGCAGAATGCGGTGGGCACCCACGTCCGCCAACGTACCCGCCATAATGCGTACCATATGGTACAAAAAGCCCTCGCCGGTGAAGTCCAGCACCAGATCGGCACCATCCCGGAAAATCTCAATGGAATCCACCCGCCGAACGGTAGATTTTTTGCTGTTTTTCAGGTCGCAGAAGGACTGAAAATCCTGCTTGCCCACCAGATGGGCGGCGGCGGCCTTCATTGCTTCCACATCCAGCACGTCTTCGCAAGGCCAACTGTATCTCCGGCCGAACACATCGGGCACCGGGCTCTGGTGGATGCGGTAACGGTAGGTCTTGCCCTTGGCGTTCAGGCGGGCGTGAAACCGGGGTTCGGCCTCCTCCAGTGCCACCACGGCAATGTCCCGGGGCAAATACTGGTTGATATAGGCCATGACTTCCCCGACGGGCAGAGGATGCTCCAGCGAGAAGGAGGCCACCTGTCCCATGGCGTGTACGCCGCCGTCGGTGCGACCTGAGCCGCGCACCTCCACCTCGGTGCCGTCCAGCTTTTGCAAAATGGCCTCCAGCTTGGCCTGAATGGTGTTGGGGGTGTTGCCTTGCTTCTGCCAGCCGTTGTATTTGGTGCCCTCGTATTGAAGGGTCATGCGGTAATTTTGCTTCATAAAAACCTCCCGGCGGTTGTTTTAGAACATTATACCCTATTTTGTCAAACTGTGCTATACTGTTTCCGAGGTGATGACCATGGAATATCAACTGATCCGTTCCAAGCGCAAGACCCTTGCCATCGAGATCACCCGGGATGCCCGTTTGGTGGTGCGGGCGCCTTTGCGTTGCTCACAGGCCAGAATTGAGCAGTTTTTGCAGGAAAAGCAGGAATGGATCACTCTCCATCTGCAAAAAATGCAGCAGCGGCGGGAAAATCATCCCGAACCCACCCCCGAGGAAGAGGTTCTCCTGCGAAAAAAGGCCAGAGAGCTTCTGCCCGGTCTGGTAAACCGCTACGCCGTCCAAATGAACGTACACCCCACCGGCATCACCATCACCGGCGCATGCACCCGTTTCGGCTCCTGTAGCCCCAAAAACCGGCTGTGTTTTTCCTACCGCCTGATGACTTATCCCATGGAAGCCATTGAATATGTGGTGGTGCATGAACTGGCTCACATCCTGCACAAAAATCACTCTGCCGCCTTTTACGCCGAGATCGAAAAGGTTCTCCCCGACTGGCGCGCACGAAACAAACTGCTGAAGCAATGAAAAAGCCGCTCCTTCGAGCGGCTTTTGTTGTACTGCAATCAATCCAGCAGGGTGATCATACCGGCCTGAACGCCTCGTTCCTCGCCCTGACGGCGATGGCTCCAGAACAGCTTTTTATCCCCACAGCAGGGGCAGATGTTGGAAATATCAATGTTATAAGGCAGAATATCGGCGCGCAGCAGCATGGCATAGGTGATATTCTTCAGATCCACACGCCACTTGTCGCCCTCCCGGTACATATATTCCTGCACCATATCGCCATAGGTCTCACGCATCTTTTCGGGCACATCGTCATCGGTGGCAAAGCAGGAACGGCAGATGGAGGGGCCAACCACAGCGATCATATCGTTGGGATTGGAACCGTAGCGCTCCTGCATCTTTTCGATGGTCTTGCGGGTGATCTCCTGCGCGATGCCCCGCCAACCGGCGTGCAGCAGGCCGATGGCCTTGTGCTTGTGGTCGTACAGCATGATCAGCTGGCAGTCGGCATAAAAGCCGCACAGTACCACACCGGGCACATTGGTGATCAGCGCATCCACGCCCGAGCCTTCGCCCATCTGGACGAAATCCTCCACCTTGGTGACCTCCACGATGTTGTCGGTGTGCATCTGGCAGGTACGCGCCACATGATGCACATCGGAGCCCAGCACCCGAGCGGCAATATCAAAGTTCCGCACCACATTTTCCGGGGTATCCTGGCTGTTGAAGCGGAAGTTCAGGCTCTCATAAGGGCCGGTAGACACGCCACCGGTCTTGGTGAAAAAACCGTGCCGCAGCTTGGGATAGACCGCCAGCTGGGGCGAGGTAAAATAAACCAGATCGTCCTTGATCTGTTTCTTCAATTCAGACATACTCGGCCTTCTCCTTTTCTCACGAGATCTCTACGCGGCGTACCGCCACGCATTTGCCCTGTTCGTTCAATTCAAATACCACGCCCTGCACCCGGCAATCCCGGTCAGAGGGCTTGAAGCGCTCACCCAGCTGTCCCCGGAACATGGCAAGGCTCTGCTCCCATCGGACGCCGATGACCGATTCCACGCCGCCGGTCATACCGATGTCGGTGATATAGCCCGTACCGCCCGACAGCACCCGCTCGTCGGCAGTAGGCACATGGGTATGGGTGCCCCAAACGGCGGCAGCCCGCCCATTCAGATGATAGCCCATGGCCTGTTTTTCCGAAGTGGCCTCCGCATGAAAGTCCACCAGATACAGGTCGGCCTGCACGTTTTTCAGCAGCCAGTCAGCCGCTGCAAAGGGATCGGAGGGGATGTAATCCATGCCTACCCTTCCCTGCAGGTTGCAGACGCATACCTGCTTGCCCCGGCGCTCCACCACCGTATACCCGTGACCGGGCTGCTGGGGCGGATAGTTCAGCGGGCGCAGGATATTGGGCTGATCGTCCAGATAATCACAGATCTGGCGGTTGCCAAAAGTATGGTTGCCCAGCGTGATCACATCGGCTCCCATATCAAAAATTTCCTCCGCCAGCGCGGGGGTGATGCCTTTACCCACGGGAGTGGCATTTTCGCCGTTGACGATGGTCAGATCGGCGCCCACCTGTTTTTTCAGTTGTCGCAGACAGCGGTAGAGGGTGTCCATACCGGGATCGCCCACCACGTCTCCAATGACCAGAATGACCATACTTCCTCCTGGGCAACAATTATATATCCTAAATTATAACGCCTATTCCGGAAAGTTACAACCGAAAAAAGCACGAAATATTTGGAAATCTTTTTTGTTTTTCCAAGCAAAAAGCTGCGGTTTTACCCCCGCAGCTCCTGCAAAAACATCGGCATCATTTTGTCGGCATAGGCCGTCAGCGAATACTCGCCGCCGCACAGGCACCAGTCGTACATCAACGCCCGCTCGGTGAGGGCGTACAGCTTGACCACTTCGTTGACGGTCAGCTCCTTCCGAAGCTGTCCGGACTGCTGCCCTTCCAGCACGATCTGCCGCAGATATTTGAAATACAGCCGATCCCGATCCAGCAGATGCTTGTCGCCCTTGGTGATCAGCTGAGAGGACAGCAGCCGTGCCAGCAGATCCAGCGAGATGCGGTTTTCGATCATGGTGAACAGGGCGTGATTGAGCGCCAGCAGCCGCTCAAAGGCACCCATATCGGCAGGCAGTTCCTGCTGCAGCCGGGCATATTCCTCATCAAACAGGTAAGAAAGAGAGGACAACAGGGCATCCTTGCCGTCAAAATAATGATAGAAGGAACCCTTGCTGGTGGCAGAGCGCTCAATGATCTCCTCCACCGTGGTATCCTCATATCCTTGCTCATAAAACAGCTCCCATGCCGCCGAAATGATCCGACCGCGGGTGTTGCGGGTGTTTTTTGCCATGACCACCCCTCCTTTACCGGTTCATTATAACACAAAAGGGAGGGCAATGCCCTCCCTTTTTCACTTTTTACAGTAAATTCAGCGACTTTGCCAGCAGAATGGCCAGCATGACGGGGGTGACGTACTTGACCATGACCACGTACAGCTTCTCACGGCCAAATTTGACACCGCCCAGAGTGACCTCGTCGATAACGGTCTTGGGTTTGACCACCCAACCAACCAGAATACAGGTGGCGATGGCCACGATGGGCATCAGCACGGAGTTGGAGATATAGTCCAGAACATCCAGGATCTGACCGGCAACCACAGTGCCGAAGCTGGCCTCGAAGTAGAAGGCAGTGTAGCCCATGCAGACGATCACGCCCACCACCAGAGTGATGGCAGTGATGACCAGAGTGGCTTTTTTACGCTCCATCTTGAACTTGTCCATGGCAGAGGCAACCAGCGCTTCCATGATGGAAATGGAGGAGGTCAGTGCAGCAAAGAACACCATCACGAAGAAGGCGATACCCACCACGGTGCCGATGCCGCCCATCGCGTCAAAAATCTTGGGCAGAGCCTTGAACATCAGACCGGGGCCGGCCAGGCCCAGACCCTCTTCGCCCATGAAGGCGTAGACGGCGGGGATGATCATCATACCGGCCAGGAAAGCCACGGCGGTGTCGAAGATCTCGATCTGGTTGACAGACTTGGTCAGGTTGGCATCCTTTTTCACATAAGAGCCGTAGGTGATCATGATACCCATGGCAACGCTGATGGAGTAGAACAGCTGACCCATGGCATCGGTGACAACGGTCAGCAGCTTGGAGAAGGTCATGCCTTCAAAATTGGGAATCAGATAGACCTTCAAGCCCTGCAGACCGGTGCGGGTGATGCCCTCAGCATCGGTGTGGGACAGAGTCAGGGAGAAGCAGGCGATGCAGATGATGAGCACCAGCAGGATGGGCATCATGATGGAGGACATCTTCTCGATACCGGCATTAACGCCCTTATAAACGATCAATGCGGTGGCGGCCAGGAAGACTACAAACCAGATGATGGGCTCCACGGGAGAGGTGATAAAGCCGCCGAAGAAGGCATCGGCCTCTGCTGCAGTGGGCGCGCCGCCGGTGACATAGGCTGCCAGATACTTGAGGATCCAGCCGCCGATAGAGCTGTAATAGGGCAGGATCATCATGGGGATGATGCAGGCGATCAAGCCGATCCAGCCCCACTTGGGGTTCAGAACCTTATAGGCAGTGATGGGGCTCTGTGCGGTCTTGCGACCAATGGCGATCTCAGTGGTCAGCAGTGCAAATCCAAAGGTCAGAGCCAGAATAATGTAGACCAGCAGGAAAAGGCCGCCACCATCCTTTGCTGCCAAATAGGGGAAGCGCCAGATGTTGCCCAGACCGACGGCAGAGCCTGCCGCAGCCAGAACAAAACCCAGCGAACCGCTGAAATTACTGCGCTTTTGTTCCATAGTTGCTTATCTCCTTCTAAATCAAGCCGCACAGGCGGCTATTTGCACATAGTTTTGTTATTGTACCATGATTTGACAAGAAAAGCAATCTTTTATTGTGATAAATCGTTACCACAAAGGGATGCACTGCAAAAGAAAAAGCACTGCTTTTGCAGCGCTTTTGGGTCGATCATATAAAGAAAAGGATCACAAGAAGCAGCGGGATGCAGGCCACCGTGAAGGGAAGCGATGCCACCTCAATGATATTCGCGATAAAGGGGATGGGGATCACCTGAAGCATGATCATGCCGACGGCGATCCAACCCGCCGTGATCAGTGCCGCACCGACCCGTTCGAAATCCATAGAGCAAAGAATTCCGCCTCCCACCATCGCACCCAGAGCAATGCCATCCAGCAAAGAGTTGGTTATCCCGAAAAAGTCCGATATACTCTCTCTTCCGAATACAAAAAACACGATCGCCGCACCGAAAATACCGGAAAACAAGCCCAGACTTCCGGTGAACTCTGTCAGAAAACCAATGATCGCAGCAACGATCACGCCCAGTCCGACGACAGCCAATAAAATTCTTAAGATGATCATATCACACCAACTCTCATATCATTTCCCCGTATTGGGTCGGAGTCTGCAAAAAAGAAACAGGACACCAATCAAATTGGCGTCCTGTTCTGGCGGAGGTGAAGAGATTTGAACTCTTGCGCGCTGTTTAGACGCCTACCGCATTTCGAGTGCGGACCCTTCAACCACTTGGGTACACCTCCGTGTACCCAAGTAGTTTATCTTATTTGCGAAACGTTGTCAAGGGGAAAACCATGCCCCTTCTTGACATTTTCTCCCGGCGCTGATAGAATAAAACGGCAGTGGGCCGGGCAGCCGCGCAGGGACAACCCTGTGAGGAAAGTCCGGGCTTCACAGAGCAGGATAACCGATAACATCGGCCGCGGGCGACCGCCGGACAAGTGCAACAGAAATAGACCGCCGCGTTTTGCGGTAAGGGTGGAAAGGTGGGGTAAGAGCCCACCGGTGGGGCTGGTAACAGTCCCATCCTGTAAACTCTATCCGAAGCAACACCGACTCGGGGGCTACGGCTTGCTCGGCCAATCTCCGGACA
>CAZVRM010000074.1:0-7221 GCA_964629605.1 uncultured Oscillospiraceae bacterium | reverse complement strand
AGTGTTTCCGTACTTATTTGTGTATGATGATCCTCGCAACCGTTAATAAAGGCACTTTCATCTACCTGCAGGCGCTTGGTAAGGCTGTCGCATCCACCGTTGTTTCTATGACCCGTGAAATCATTTTTGGTGTGTTCCTCCCTATCCTTATGCCTGTTTTTATGGGTCTGGATGGCCTGCTTTGGTCTTTCCCTGTGGCAGATCTTTTGACGTTCATAATTGCTGTTCTCTTCATTCGTCAGACGTATCGGGAACTGAGCGATAACCAGCAAATGAAGCCCGTAAAGGAGGCAAATTGATATGCGTAACAGAATTATCACTATCAGCCGCGAGTTTGGCAGCGGCGGCAGAACGATCGGCAGAAAAGTCGCAGAAAAGCTGGGTATCCCTTGCTATGATGCAGAACTGATCCACAAAATCGCACAAGAGAGTGGTTTTGCGGAAAGCTATATTCAGGATGCTGGCGAATACGCCCCCAGCGGTTTTCTGTCTTCTGCTTTTGCAAACAGATCCCTTGGGCCGACCAATGAAGATTATCTCTGGAACATTCAGCAAAGAATCATTACGGAACTGGCCGAAAAAGGCTCGTGTGTCATTGTCGGCCGCTGCGCGGATTACATCCTGCAGGATAAGGCGGATTGCCTGAAAGTGTTTATCCATGCCGACATGAAATATCGTGCAGAGCGCATCGTGAAAGAATACGGCGAGCGTGAGGAGTCTCCTGAGCAACGCCTGAAGGATAAAGACAAGCGCCGCGCGGCTTACCATCGCTTTTACACGAATATGAAGTGGGGTCATGCACAGAACTATCATCTTTGCCTTGACAGCGGAGAACTTGGGCTGGAAAAGTGCATAGAAATCATTGAGGCGCTGTACTAAGAGAAGGCGGCCTTTTGGCGGCATTTTTGCTCGGAATGACAGAAGGTGTGGCATTGTGCAACAAGCTCATCATTTTTTGGACACCTCAACGAATTTTTATCAGCAACAGACGCCCGTCCTGCAACCTAACGCGTGCTTTTCTGTTGGGAAGGACTTCGTTGCTGATTCCATACTGATACTCACAGGAAATTTCTCCGTTGGAAAGTTGGTACTTTGCCTGCTCGATGGTGATACCCTTTGCTTTTCCGGTGATATTCAGCAGGGAAAAATAGGAGAAGGAATCCTCGATCGTCACCGGTTCTCCCGATACGATCTCCATTTCTGAATAATCGTCGATGATTCGTCCCTTTTTTCCGATAGCGTCCAGATAAAGCAGGATGGAAACGTTCCCCAGGGTATGATCCAGTCTTGCACCGACGACGCCGATCAGCAGAAAGTCCTCAAATCCTCGTCCGATGGCCTCTTTTACGGCAAAAACGGTGTCGGTATCGTCTTTTTCGCAAGGGAGGACGATGGTCTCCACAGCAAGATGGGGATTCTCGTGAGAGTCAAAATCTCCCACGATCAGACTTGGCTTTACCTGTAAACGCTCCAAATGCCGCAGACCGCTGTCGCAAAATACAATAAAGTCATCTTCACACAGACAGCTTTGGATATAAGTGTAGTTGTTAATGTCAGCACCGCCGACGATGACACAGCGTTTCATTTGGTTGCCTCCTTTGCAAACTCGCCCTGCAGGGCAAAGGCGTGGTCCATAGGTCCGGAGCCTTTGCCAAGATCCAGCATAGCAGAAAGTGCGCCGGAAATATAGTTCTTCGCCCGCTGAATGGATGTTGGCAGATCAAAGCCTTTTGCCAGATTGGAAGCAATCGCGCTGGAAAGGGTACAGCCTGTTCCATGGGTATTTGGATTGCTGATGCGTTTGCCCTCAAACCAGAGTGTTTTTCCATTGGCGTACAGCAGATCGTTGGCGTCGTTGATGCTGTGTCCACCTTTTAAAAGGACGGCACATCCGTAGTGTTCACTGATATACTTCGCCGCATCCAGCATACCGTCCTTGTCCTCGATTTTCATCCCGGACAGCACCTCCGCTTCGGAAATATTGGGCGTGACCAATGTGGAGAGGGGAAGGAGTTTTTGCTTCAGCGTTTCTACCGCCTCCGCTTTCATCAAAGAAGAACCGACCGTTGCCACCATAACAGGATCCACCACAATATTCTTCGCCTGATACCGGATCAGACATTCTGCAATGGTTTCCATCAGTGCGGAGTTGGGTACCATGCCGATTTTTACAGCATCCGGTGGGATGTCATCAAAGACCATATGGATTTGTTGTTTCAGAAAGTGGGGAGTGACTTCGGATATTTCTGCCACGCCGGTGGTGCTTTGGGCTGTGAGGGCAGTGATCGCACTCATGGCGTAAACGCCGTTCATCGTCATTGTCTTCAAATCAGCCTGGATACCGGCGCCTCCACTGCAGTCGCTTCCTGCAATGGTCAATGCTGTTTTCCGTTTCATATCAATTCTCCTTTCGATTTCAGCATTGTTTTCTATAGCGGCATAAGGTGGTGCCCCCCCCATGTGCCGCGTGATAATTTAAATCAGCCGAAGCGCCATTGCCCGTGCTTTCAGCGTTTCTGCCGCCTGTTTCGGATCGTCGGCCTTCATAATGGCGGATACCACACAAATGCCGGCAACAGGAATCCCTTTTAGAACATCGATATTATCCTTGTTGAGGCCGCCGATGGCGTTGGCCGGAATAGGGACAGTGTTGCAAATATCACGGAGGGTATCTGTGGAAGTCAGAACAGTTTTCACCTTTGTGGTGGTGGGAAAGATGGCACCTACACCGAGATAATCCGCGCCTTGCCGGTAAGCCTCTATTGCCCATGGTACAGTTTTGGCGGTAGCACCGACGATTTTATCCGCTCCCATCAGCTTTCTGGCGGTGGCAACAGGCATATCACTTGCGCCCACATGAACACCTTCGGCATCAATGGCAAGAGCAACGTCCACCCGGTCATCGATGACCAACGGTACATGGTAACGCTTCGTGATCTCGTGAACCTTTTCTGCAAGCTGAATATACGCTCTTGTGGACTTGTCCTTTTCCCGAAGCTGAAGGAGGGTCACGCCGCCTTGCAGTGCCCGCTCTATGCGGAAAAGAAATTCCTCCTCAGAATAGTTGGCGCTGTCGGTGATAAAATACAAACTTGGATCAAACTTTTTCATGTTTTGCCCCTCACACATATACATAATCATTGAGAACCGGCTGTAATCCTTCGCCGGACATATCCCGGTACATAGCATCGAAACTGCGGTTGTCGTCGATTTCAAACTGCTCGTCACCCTTGGCGCTGTCGTCTTCCTTGCCGGTATACTTGCTTTCATGGTCGCCGATTCCGGTAGAAACACCGGCGGAAACCTTGGTGGCGGCAATCTTTACGATACCGTTGCGGAACTGTGCGCTTTCACGGGAGGATACGGTAATTCCCACAAACGGCAGGAAGATGCGGTAGGCGCAGAGAATCTGACACAACTGCTTTTCGCCCACATCCAAAGGATTGATCTTATCGTTGTTGATAATGGGACGCAGTCTTGGGCAGGAAAGAGAAATCTCCGCATGGGGATATTTGCGTTGCAGATAATAGACATGAAGCGCACTGGCAAGGGCATCCTTTCGGAAATCCGACAGGCCCAGCAGTGCGGAGAAAGCTACGCCCCGCATACCACCGCGCAAAGCACGTTCCTGAGCATCAAAACGGTAAGGCCAGACACGCTTATGACCGAACAGATGGAGCGTTTCGTATTTATTCGCATCGTAGGTCTCCTGAAACACCGTTACATAGTCTACGCCGCATTCATGCAGATAGCGATATTCGTCGGTATTGACGGGATAGATTTCCACGCCAACCATTCGGAAATATTTTCTCGCCAGCTTGCAGGCTTCGCCGATGTACGCCACATCACTTTGAGCACGACTTTCGCCGGTAAGGATCAGAATTTCCTCCATGCCGGAATTGGCAATGATCTGCATCTCGTGTTCGATCTGCTCCATGCTCAGTTTCATGCGCTTGATGTGGTTGTAGCAGTTAAAACCGCAGTAGACACAGTAATTCTCGCAATAGTTGGCGATATACAGAGGGGTGAACAGATATACCGTATTGCCAAAGTGCGTGCTGGTTTCTGTTTTTGCCTTTTGCGCCATTTCCTCCAGAAAGGGCGCTGCAGCAGGAGACAGAAGCGCTTTGAAATCTTCGATGGTACAGGTGTCGTGTTCCAGTGCGGCACGGACATGGCGGGCTGTATAGATGGATGCATCGTAGCTTTCCATTTGAGACATCACATGGCTGCAGACATCGGACTGGATGATCTCCATACCCGGCAGATACTCCATAGGATCCTTGCGGTATGCGGGATCGGTTTCCAACCGGTGCTTTGTCTCCAATGCTGCCGGTGACAGATGCCCGGAGTCCACAAAAAACTGATTTTCCATAGATGTACCTCTTAGTCACGCAGAAAGCCGGTCAGCGGATCGGAGGCGGACGCGCCTCGGGTCAACACACGTCCCAGACCGGAAAGATATGCCTTGCGGCCTGCTTCAATGGCCTGACGGAAGGCAGATGCCATCAGCGGCAGATTGCCTGCGGTAGCCAGCGCGGTGTTTGCCATGATGGCTGCCGCACCCATTTCCATGGCTTCACAAGCCTGAGAAGGTCGGCCGATACCGGCGTCCACGATGATGGGCAGGTCGATCTCATCGATCAAAATCTGGATAAACTCACGGGTGGCAAGCCCCTTGTTGGAGCCGATGGGGGAGGCCAGCGGCATAATGGTGGCAGCGCCTGCATTGACCATATCACGGGCAGCGTTCAAATCGGGGTACATATAGGGCATGACCACAAAGCCTTCCTTTGCCAGAATCTCGGTTGCTTTGATGGTTTCCTGATTGTCGGGCAGCAGATACTTGGTGTCCCGCATGATTTCTACCTTTACAAAGTTTCCGCAGCCCAGTTCTCGTGCAAGGCGGGCAATGCGAACGGCCTCCTGGGCATTTCTCGCACCGGAGGTATTGGGAAGCAAGGTCGTGCCTTTCGGGATATAATCCAGAATATTTTCCTGCTCTTTTGTGTTGGCGCGGCGAACCGCCAGCGTAATGATTTCAGCGCCTGCGTCCTTGATGGCGGCTTCGATCAGTTTCATCGAGTATTTACCGGAACCGAGAATAAAGCGGGAGTGGAACTCGTGACCGCCGATCACCAATTTGTCGTTGTGCATCATCAAAAAACCTTCTTTCTTATACACCTAATTCCCCTGCGAGAATTCGCAGGACAGTTTGTGCCTGATGGGCGGCGCAAAGCATCACGCGGGGAGCCACCAGACCAATGGTGTCCGCCACATCGCTGACTTCATCGCCACAGAGATAAAATCGTTTCGTAATTTTTCTGGTGTGGATCGTGTTGGGCGTTCCAAGCCCTGCCATACCGGAAGCCGCCACCAGAGAACAGTGGGGAAGTCGTTCCAGCACACCGTTTACCAGCATTGCCTTCGCTTCGGCATTGTCAAAGGCCTCGCAGACAATGCTTGCCTCAGTGAGGTGATCGGCGAAGTTCTCTTCCGTAAGTTTTTGGGTAACCGTTTCAACACGAACATATGGTGCAATTTCTTGCAGATTTTCTAAAAGTGCATCGGTCTTGTATCTGCCGATCTGATGAGCTTTGTATTGCTGCCGATGGAGATTGGTAAGATCCACCCGGTCATAGTCAATGAGGATCAGTCTGCCTACGCCTGCTCTTGCCAGCGCAATGGCAATATTGGAGCCCAAGCCGCCCAGGCCGCAAACGGCAACGGCAGCAGAGGAAAAACGGGTCTGCAACTGCTCGCCGTGGCGCTCTTCCAACGCCGCATACCATTCTTCCTGCGAGGGGATCATTTAACCACCTCCCACAAAGCTGACCACTTCCAGACTGTCGCCATCTTCCAGAACGGTTTCACTGTACTGGGATTTGAAGACCAAATCGCCGTTGCGCTCCACAGCGATCCGCTTGAGGTCATAATCCGTCGTTGCAAGGTATTCTGCCACTGTTCTGCCTGCAATGTCCAATTCTGCATCGTTTACTTTGACCATACGCATACCTCCTGAACATAAAAATACGGGGATTTCCGATTTGGAAATTCCCCGTAAAACAGATTCCCTACGTTGGCATTATCCAAATCAGGTTAAAGGGTCGAAGTTTGCGTACTTCCTCTCAGCCCGCTGCACGAGCTCCCCTGTGTTTATTTGTTGACACTATTCTATACGCCTTGTCTTAAAAAATCAAGACCTTTGAAACCTTGAAATTAACAAAACACAAACATTTTTTGAATGTTTCAAAAATAATTGCCTGCTAAAATACAGCCATAAAATCATGAAACGAAAAGGAGAAGGACAATATGGCTAAGATTGCAGATATGGGAGAGAAGATCGCCAAAACCGTTACCGAGGGGTATCAGAAGATCGAAAACGGCGTTGTCAGCGGTTATAAAAAGATTGAGGACGGCGTTGTGGATGGCTTTGAAAAGGTCAGCGATAAGTTTGTGGAAACGCTGTTCGCCAAAGAAGGCGAAACAGTGGAAGAGGCAAAAAAGCGGCTGTCCGGCGAAAAATAATTCACGGTTTTATTTGAAAAGAGAGGGAATATCCTATGAATAAAAACGATCAGGAATTTCTGGTGCAGAAGATTCGCACACAGTATACTGAAAAAGAACATACACAGCTGGATGAACTGAAAGCACTTGACTGTAAAGTGAAAAAGCCTGCCACTGTTTTTGCTTATCTTTTTGGCACTGTCAGCGCTATAATCATGGGCTGCGGTATGAGCTTGATCATGACTGACCTCGGTGTTCAACTGGGTATGACGGAAACCATGATTCCCGGTATCGCTGTTGGTGTGGCAGGCCTTGCTTTGGCACTCCTTAATTACCCGATTTATAAGCGGATGCTGGCAGCGCGCAAAAAGAAGTACGCAAATCAGATTATCGCCCTCAGTGATAAACTGATGAAAAACTGATTCTATTTCGTAAGACAGGCACAGCGGCAAAAACAAAACCGTTGTGCCTGTCTTATTTTGTGAAAATATAAACAAAATTTTAATATTTCTATGTTATGATAACAGTAAATAAAAAATCATGGAGGCATTGTCATGTTTAAGATTCTGGTTGTAGAAGACGATAAAGATCTGAATAAATCGGTTTGTTCTTTTTTGAATCAAAGCGGTTATGAAGCGGTCGGTTGTCTGAACGCCTCTGATGCCTATGATGCCATGTATGAAACCATGTTTGATCTGATCGTGTCGGATATTA
>CAZVRM010000073.1:0-7251 GCA_964629605.1 uncultured Oscillospiraceae bacterium | reverse complement strand
ATGTCAGAATTGTTGGCGAAGAATCCGGCACCAGATAAAGCAACACAGCAGCTTGCATGGGTGGCACACATGAATAGTCTAAAAATACAGGCTGAGGAATTAGTGGTCTCAGAGCTGATTTACAACTGAAGTAAATGATTTATAACGAAGGCTGGCCTGCATGGTCAGCCTTTTTCTATATGGATTCACAATTCAAGAACTGTGAAAATCACACCCTAATAATACTGATAATAATAAGACTAATATAGTGATACTAGGATACGAATTGCTTTTGGCGGCTGCGAACACGAAACGAATACCTTCAGCACCATTGCCGTGACTGCAGATACCATTTCCAAGGGCAAACGGGAAGGTGAGGCCTTGGTCGAGCGTAACCGGGGTGTCCGGGCAGGCAATGTGAATATCATTGTGACAGAGAAAGGAGCACAGAATCCGGACGACGGTCCCTTCCGACCGGTGGGCATCGACTGGCGGGAGATGCGTATTCTTGCATTGAAATCTGCCCAGCATTTCAAAGGCTGGTGGACAGACCGTGCAAAAACCATCATCCCTTGTGATTCACCCGGAATCCAAAGTGCTGATCTGAGCAGCTTTGCATACCAACACCTGAACATGACATATTTTCCTTTTGAGGATACACAGAAAATAGTGAATAAAAGAATAAAGGAACCTTTCTTCAACAACGGGAAGAGAGGTTCCTTTTCTTATCACTTAAGAATCTTTACTTTTTTTCACAGAGGCCGCATAGTACTTGGTCAATTTGCTGGAAAGAACGGAGTGGGACACATCCAGCGCAGCGGCGGCCTTACGCAGACTGCCGTATCGCTCGGTATATTGATTGATGATCATTACTTCATAGTCCAGAACCAGTTCCTTCAGGGTCTTGGACTTGGGGCAGTGATCGGCCTTTGTCTGGAGCAGATGGAACTGCTGATGGTCAGACAGACAGCTTTCCAGAAGCTGAATGGAGTCCATTTTGGTATTGTCCGACATGAAGGCCATGCGGTCGATCACTTTGGTGAGCTGCCGGATATTTCCGGGCCAGTCGTATGCCAGAATCGCCGACATCACTTTGAGGCTGATGGTACGTTCCAGCCGGAACTGCTCGTAAATATTCCGCAGCTGCTGCATGGTCAGAAGGATCATATCATCCGGGCGTTCTCTGAGCGGCGGGATTACAAAGGACATGGAATTGAAATAATAGAGCAGCGGCTCGATCAGTCCGTGCTCCCGGTTAGAGGTGCCGGGGGCGCTAACACAAATCATATACCGGATATCGTTGGGCTTTCCGGCTGAGGAATTGATATATTCCATAAGGTGGTACTGAGTCTGACTGGAAAGCAGATTGATGTTTTCGATATACAGACTGCCGCCGGCTGCACGGCTGAGCAGACCGGGCGCACCGCCGCTGACACCGAACAGCTCATTTGCGATCTGTCCTTCGGGGAGATAGGCGCAGTTGATCTTCAAAAGGGGTTTGTCTTTGCGGCAGGAAGCCGCGTGGGCATATTGTGCGATGGTATCTTTACCGCAGCCTGCCTCACCATAGATCATCAGAGGGACATTGGTATTACCTGCACGATCCAGCATATCCAGCTGGCGGTGCATAGCAGGGTCACAGGTGAGAATATTTCGACGGGTATAGGTCTGCAGCTTCTCGCGGAGTACCAGACCGCCGTCTGTCACGTTGCAAAAATCTTCGATGCGCATAGCCCATCACCAGAACATATTGTCTTCCTGCGTTATAATATCACGTTCGTGCAAGGTGGAGAACAACGTATCCTCCCGCAGTGTAGCCAGATAGAGCGCAAGAATGTGGATCATGGTCATGCCGGAAACCACCGAGTCGTTAAAATCAAAGGCCAGAAAGTTCACTACAAAATAATAGTCAGACACCGGGATGAAAGGGGAGTCCTCCGCATCGGTGATGCAGACGATACGGAAACCCTGCTCATGCAGCCGCTTGATCTGCATGAGACGCTTCATACTGTACCGGCGGCGGCCCCAGACGATCACCAGACTGTCGGGAGATAGGGCTGCTTCATCTATTCCCTTGGCATTGTCATAAATATGACGCTTGACCTTAAACAGCCCCAGAATATGACTCAGATAATCGGCAAATGTTCTGGTGGTACTGGAACAAAGTAAATTGATTTCAGCTGCTGCGTTGATATCCTGTGCCAGCCGCTCCAGCCGCTCGGAATCAAAGGAGGCCGCATAGTTGGCCAGATTGAGCATTTCCATACGAATGACTTCGTCTGCCAGCGCAGCGGGGGAACGGTGCTTTACGCCATGCTCAGTGACTTCATAGTACAGGCACTTGCGTAAGATATATTTGAAGGCAACAAAGCTGTCTACATCAAAGGCCTGAAAAAAGGCCTTTGCCTGTGCATTATCCAGACCGGTGCGTTCGCAAAACTGGACAGGGGAGATGTAAAGAATATCGTGCGCCTTGGCACAAACAAAATCCAGCAGTTTTTCGTCCACTTCCGCTTTCTGGTATTGCTGCAACATCCGCTTGGTGGTGTTTTTTGACATAAACTACCTCCGACATCCATTGTGGTTACAAAAATTATACCATTTTTTCGGAAAAATGTCAATTTTCATAAAAAATGCCGAGAATTGGTCGGAATTCCGACCAGACAAAGTTGAAGGGGCATGGGAAACTCTCTATAATACAAGCAAAGACAACGGCGGGAATCGGCGTCCTTACAGACGACACGCTCATTGCTCAGGCGAATTGTTTGGGGGTTCTCCTTTTCCTGCGCCTTTTCCCGCCGACTCTATTTTAGGTCACAATGATTGTTTTATATAGATGTGTGACAAGCAACCTGAAAGGAGACTTATCCATGAGTAAGAAACTGATCGCATTGCTGATGGCAGCTATGATGCTGCTGTCCGTGGCTGCCGCTTGCGGCAATCAGACCACTGACGATCCGGGTACCACCACCGATCCCGGTACTACCACCGAGCCGGGTACCAGCACCACCACACCTACTACCCCCGTTGAAACCAAATCCGAAAAAATCTACCGCACTTACATGAGTGATGACACCGCCATGATGAACGCGCATGACGACGTTAACACTTATGTGTCGACCCCTCTGAGTTGGACCGGCGCCATGCTGTGGCGTGACGTTCCCAATCCCGACGGTCTGACCCATCAGCATGTAGGCGATCTGGCCACTGACCGTCCCGTTCTGGTGGAAACCGTACCCGATTTCACCTACACCAAGTACGTTGCTGAAGTTCAGGATGACGGTACTTCCAAGAATGTTCCCACCGAGGCCACCGGTACCAAGACCGTCTGGCAGTGGACCATCCGTGACGATGCCACTTGGGCCAACGGTGAAAAAATCACTGCTGAAGACGTCCTGTACTCCTACAAGATGCTGCTGGATCCCGTCATGCTGAACAAGATGGCCAACCTGCTGTACGATCAGGCCAGCGTCAAGCTGCTGAACGGCCAGGCTTACTATCTGGGCGACTGCGAATGGGAAGATGTCGGCCTGAAGATCCTGGACGACGGCAAGACCATGCAGTTCACCGGTATCGGTTCCTGCGACGTGGAGACCTTCTGCACCCAGTGGGATCAGCGTACCTCCTACATCGTCTATAAGGACTATTATGAGGCTGGCATGAACGATGCCAAGGATGCCACCACCTACGGTGAGAATCTGGATGCCTACATGGGCTGCGGTCCCTACTACATGACCGACTGGGCTCAGGGCAACAAGTACATCTTCACCAAGAACCCCGATCACTGGCTGGCTGACCGCTACAACTATGACGTAGTCGAGGTGTACATCGTTGGTGAGCAGAACGCCGCTGTTCAGATGTTCGAGGCCGGCAATCTGGATCAGCTGACTCCCGATGCCAATACCATCGAAAACTACATTGAAGATGCTCGTCTGGTTTCCTACTCCTCCAACCGTATCTATCACATCGACGTGAACGACGGTTCCAAACCCACCAAGAACCCCGTTGCTGACACCAATGCATGGCGCTGGGCCGTCTATCATTCTCTGGATCGTGAGACCATCGCAAAGAAGTTCTTTGGTAACAAGGAGCCCGCCGGCTGGTTCATCAGCAAGCAGGCAGGTATCCTGTCTCCCACTGCTCAGACTTTCCGTGAGTCCGAGTACGGCCAGAAGATCGAGCAGATGGTCGCTGACTTCTCTGCCGAGGGTCACTACACCGGCTACAACCCCGAACTGGCTTATGAGTATCTGATGCAGGCTTACGCTGAAAAGGGCCTGCCCGAGGACACCGTCATCGAAGTCGGTTTCCTGTACTCTACCGGTGACGGCGGTGGTGCCTGGGAGCCCGCCGGTCAGTGGCTGGTGGAGCAGTACAACGAGATCTTCAAGGGCAAGGTCAAGATGTATCTGACCGTTTATCCCGGCGAGATGAGCACGCCTACCGCCAAGGATACCTATGAGTGGGATCTGAACAACAACTCCTGGAGCCGCAACGCTTCCCGTAACTACCCCCATCAGGCTTTCTACTACTTCCGTTCCGCTTACGCAACCCATCCCAATGTCTTCACCTCTGCCCGCTTTGATGCGCAGTTCGACGTTTGCGAAAGCATGACGGAAGGCGACTACGACGAGCTGCTGAAGGCTACCTATGATCTGGAAATGATCTATCTGGAAGATATGGTCAACGTTCCCGTGGTTCAGGATGTCAGCTACACGCTGTTCTCTGACCGTCTGGTGGTTCCCATGCAGACCTACATTCCCGGCTTCGGTTGGGGTACCGATTTCGGTGACATCGCCGAATAATCTGCAAACCACATTTTTTAGCAAAACACTGTAAGCATATCAAAAAGGTGTGTTGCCGCGTTTTGCGGCAGCACACCTTCCTTTCTTATGGAGGCTTTACATGATAAAATATGTCATTCAGCGCTTTTTTGCAATGGTATTGACACTGTTTTTGATCATGGCACTGTCATTTATCATTATCCGACTGATGCCCATGAGCATTTTCGAAGATCCCGACATTCCCCCTGAGGTTGCCTATCAGCTGGAGGAGGAAATGCACCTGCATGATCCAATCCCAGTACAGTTGTTCTACTACCTGCGCAACATCGTTCTGGACTTTAATTTCGGTACTTCCGTCAAGATTAAGCCCGGTGCACCCGTTTTCTCGGTCATCCGTGACGCCATCCCGCCTACGGTGGGACTGAACATTCTGTCGCTGTTTATTTCCATCCCCTTGGGTCTGATTGCCGGCTTTACTGCCGCCCTGATGCGCAAAACCTGGGTTGATACCGTCATCTCATTTGCGGTGGTTATGTGTATCTCCATCCCCTCCTTTGTTTTCGCATCCCTGCTGCAGTATTTCCTCACCTTTGTTTTCCCCATTTTCCCCACGCTGTACGATGCTACCGGTGGACTGAGCGTGCAGCTGTATTCCATGATTTTGCCCATCGTGGCGCTGGCGCTGAACCCTATCGCTACCATTACCCGTTATCTGCGCGGCGAGCTGATCGAAAACATCTCTTCCGAGTATTTGCTGCTGGCCCGCACCAAGGGCCTGAGCCGCGCACAGGCCACCAGCCGTCACGCCTTCCGCAACTCCATGATGCCCATCACCAGCACCCTGGTCTCTCTGATCACCGGCGTTATGGGTGGATCGCTGGTCATCGAGAAGATGTTTTCTGTTCCCGGCATGGGCGGCAAGCTGATCGACTCTATTATGGCCGGTGACCACTTCCTCACCGTCGCAATCCTGATCTTCTACGCCATCATTTCGCTTGTCACCATTCTGGTGGTCGACCTGGTCTATGGTGTGATCGATCCCCGTGTCCGTATTGGAGGAGGTAGCAAATGATTGTTGATCTGAAAAAACCGCTCCCTGAGGAGCTGGCAAATCTTACTCCTGCCGACTTTGCACTGGTGCAGAAGGCGGGGCAGATCATGGACGAAAAGTTCCAGACCAAGCCCATCGGCTTCTTCAAGGATGCCGCCATCCGTCTGGTACGGGACAAAGTCGCTGTGATTTCCTTCACGATGATCCTTTTGATTATCATAGGCGCTCTGTTCGTACCTATGATCAGCGGTTATGGTTACAATGAGCAGAATGTCAATCTGGCCAATCTGCCCCCAAAGATCCCCGTGCTGTGCGAGCTGGGTATCGCTGACGGTACCCGCGTGATGAAAAACCGCCGTGTGGATAATCTAAGCAATCCTGACAGATACCCTGAAGGCAGTGTTATCGAGGTCGTCCGTGAGTTCGAGCAAAAGGGCGTAAAAATGTGCGATGTCAGGATTGATATGTACAAGTATTCCGGCGCCGAAGAAGATCAGTATTTCTGGTTTGGTACCGATGAACTGGGCCGTGATTTGATGACCCGTCTGTTCCGCGGCGTTCGCATCTCGCTGGTGATCGCCTTTGTTTCGGTTCTGACCAACATGGTCATCGGCGTTGTGTTGGGCTGTGTTGCCGGTTATTACGGTGGAAAGATCGATATGTTCCTGACCCACTTTGCATCGGTTCTGTCCGGTCTGCCCTACGTGGTCGTGACAATTCTGTTTATGATGCTGCTGGGGTCGGGCCTCACATCGCTCATTCTGGCAATGTGTATCACCGGCTGGATCGGCACCTTCCGCATGATCCGTGCACAGTTCTATCGCTACAAGGGACGTGAGTACGTTCTGGCTGCACGCACTCTGGGCGTGTCCGACAGAACCCTGATTTTCCGTCACATCCTGCCCAACTGCGTTGGCCCCCTGATCACTCGTATCATGATCTCCATCCCCGGCGCCATTTTCTCCGAGTCTTTCCTGGCCTACATCGGTCTGGGCATCACTCCGCCCGAGACTTCCATCGGTCTTCTGCTGGCAGACGGCCAAAAGGTGCTGCTGCAGTACCCTTATCAGACCTTCTTCCCGGCCGTGCTGATCTCTGTGCTGATGATCGCCTTTAATATGTTCTCCAACAGTCTGCGCGATGCGCTTGACCCCACCAAACGCGGAGAGGAGTAATCAACTATGACTGCTGAAATGAACAATCAAGAAGTTGTCTTGTCCGTAAAAGACCTGCGGGTCAATTTCCGTGCTTACGGCGGTCTGGTTCAGGCTGTTCGCGGTATCAGCTTTGATCTGTATCGCGGCGAGACTCTGGCCATCGTCGGTGAGTCCGGCTCGGGCAAATCGGTTAGTATTCGAGCCATCATGGGCATTCTGGCCAATAACGCCATCATTGCCGAAGGCTCCATTATGTACGATGGCATGGATCTGACCAAGC
>CAZVRM010000072.1:6057-7403 GCA_964629605.1 uncultured Oscillospiraceae bacterium | reverse complement strand
CGGCGTCCGCATCGGCATCAGCATCTGCATCTGCGTCAGCATCTGCATCAGCGTCGGCATCAGCGTCAGCATCGGCATCAGCATCGGCGTCCGCATCGGCATCGGCGTCCGCATCAGCATCGGCGTCGGCATCAGCATCGGCGTCGGCGTCCGCGTCGGCATCGTCACCTTCAGTGCTGTCGTCCGTTTCCTCCCCGTTGGAATCCTCAGATTCTTCTACAATGCCCGGAAGGGTAGCCCGGAATGTTGCATACAAAAACTGCTCGCCGGCAGAGAAGGAGACAAAAATATCAACATCAAGATCTTCTTCCAGAAGTGCTGCGCGTTCTGTTGGCATAATAAACAGGTACACATAGCTTGTACCATCGGACAGATAGACGATATCGTCTGACAGGAAGGCATTCAGATACTCTTCCTGGGAATAGTCCGTCAGATGGTAATCCAGCACACCGTAAGTACTGGAATCCGATTCAAACCGGATCGTAATTGCAATTGCTTGTTCTACGTCACCAAGCAGGACAGTCTGTCCCCCGGCAACAAGGCAATCACTGGTGACAGGCTCGCCGGCCTGAACCACTGTGTTCGAATAGACAGTATTCTGATAATGAGCATGAATTGGTGTAACACAAATAGCCCCACAGACACGAAGCATTACTGTGAGGATGAGAAGCCAATATATAATTTTATTCCTTTTGGTCATATTGGCTCCTTTGGTCTGCCTTACCCGAATTTAGTTTCCCACTACCTGCAATTGTAATAGTGCAGCATCCTGAATCTGTCCCAGATCCACGTATATATCAACTGACAGAACGGAAAGAGTCCCCCCTTCCAAATTCCAACTCAGTTCCGATCCGTCCTCATTCAGAAATACATAGGTATTTCCGTTGCCAAATGTACTGTACAACGGAGTTCCTTCCTTGATCTGCACCGGAGTCGCCGACAACCATGTCGTTGTGGAGCTGCCGTCTGAGACAGTCATTTCAACCGTTGCGTTGGTAGCGCTCAGGGACCCCAGCAAGCGAATGGTCGCACTCACATCTTCATTGGAATACTCCGTTGTTGATGTTCCGTTGCTGATGTAAAAATGCGCGGTTCCCACCCCCTCGGACCAGGTCCATGTGACATTCCCTTCGGTCAAGGTACCGTCTTCGTTATAGGCGGTGCACAAGGACACAGCCCCGGGGTTCCGGGTCTTGTATTCCAGATAACTGTTCTTTTCCGTCTGATAGCGAGCCCAAGTAACACCCACCACCAAAATGACACAGATCAAAAGGAGGCTCACCGCAAGCATCAGACGCCGCAGCGCAAATTGTGTGTTCTTTTTCTGATACATCGGCTCACCTCCT
>CAZVRM010000072.1:0-5957 GCA_964629605.1 uncultured Oscillospiraceae bacterium | reverse complement strand
TGCTGCTGAAGCAGCCGCCGTTGATGGTTACTCGCACGTTGCCGGAATCGGGATAGACGCGCAGGGCAAGCGCTTCATCACTAATCACAAGGCTGTTCCCGTCGATCTTCAGCAGGATCTCCCAACCGTAGTTGCTTTCAATATAGATACCGTCACCGGTGTCGTTAAAGCCGCTCATAGGAGCGGACACAGGCACCTGCACTGCTCCGGTACCGTGGACGGTGCTGTCCATCACCGTCGTACTGCCGCCCTTCAGGACCATGCCGGTATATCCCGAGATCACACTGCCGTTAGAAATAACCATGTCAGCATCACTCTGGGGATGGTAAATTCCGGCCCAATAACCGTACACCTTGCTGTTGATGATCTGGGTCGAGGTGCCCCACTGATTGCTGCTGCCGTTAAAGGCAATGCCAATGTACCCGCTGCGGATCGTGGAGTCCTCCACGACCAACTGAGTGGTTTGGACGGAATCCGAGCCGTTGCCGCTGATCATAATGGCCACGTCAGTGGTCTCGATCTCACAGCCCACCACACGGATCTTTGCATCGCTGTTGTACGTGTTAGTGTCTACATTATCCCTGACATTCAGGGCACGCTCCACGCCGGTGACCTTTACGCCGGACAGGGTAATCTCAGCACCGGCACCGTCGATGGCATAGCCGTTTCCGCTGCCTGCCAGCGCTCCGTTGGTCATGGTCAGGGCACTCCCGGCAGCAACCTGAATGGCCGCACCGTTGGTATTATATTCACCCGCATCCACTATCAGGGTGTTGCCGTTCAGATCCAGCATGATCTGTTGGGTCGCATCACCACCGATGACCAGCGGTTCAGTCAAGGTAATATTATCCGCCAGCTGGATCACCGTCTTGGTGCCGGAGGCAGCCGCCTGGGCAATTTGGTTTTCCAGCGCTGCCGGAGTGCTGACCTGAACCGCTTCCAGCTTGCTGTTCTGAGCGGAAATGGTCAGGGTTGCGGTGTAGGTCTGAGCCTCCCCCTGCCCCAGCCAAGTGTCATACCCTGTGTTCGCCATGATTTCGCTATAAGTACAGAGGTAGGCCCAGACACCGGTTCCGGTGGCTTCGTCCACCGCCACGGGATAGTAAATTCGCCCGTCACTGGTGGGTACAGCTTTGGTTACGTCAATTACCCCGGCGTAACCGTCCTTCGCGGATAGTTCGGTCAGAAACTTCTTCACAGTGGTGATACCGTCGGTGGTCGCAAGCCTCCCGTTCTCGTCAAAGGTGGTCCATGCCTCGTCAAATTCATATTCAATGGGCCGCAGGTATTCGGCTATATTCATGATCGTCCCCGTATCCGAATCAGCCGTTTGTATCAACGTGCCCTGCACATAGTAGCCCAGCACATCATAGACCCAATGCCATTTCAGCAGAGCGTCATTATGGACCGTTTCGGTCAGCATCAGCGTCTGATTGCTGAACAGCAGGTAAGTATAGCTGTCCTGATTGCTCAGGTAGATGCGATCCATGATCTCATTGTTGCGGACCTTGGATGTGTCGATATAAAAGTAAATGCGTTTACAGATGTCCTCGCCCATCTGGGCTCTGGATACATTTAGGCTGACGGCCGTCAGTTCCGTGCTTTCACTTTCGGCAATCAGTTCCACAACGCCCTCGTCGCCGGGGGCCGCAGAGATCCCCGCCTCACTGAGAGTCACAGAACCCTCAAAGCCCCAGACCGCGGCTTCAAATACAAGTCCGCTGCTCTGGACGATGTTGGTATACCACGCTGCCGTCATGGCAAACAGGATAACCACCGTCAGAACAATCAGCAAACCGGCAAGCAGGGCCTGCTTATATACACTTTTCCGTACCCGCTTCAGCACGGGCGAGGTATCGTACTGCCCGGACTTAGTCGGTTTTTGATTGTTCCGCACCCTGCATCAGCTCCTCAATTACTTCGGCGCGAATTCGCTCATACATTTCATTACGTTCTTCTTCCGTCAGTTCCAGCAGGATATCCTCAGGAGAAGTCTCGGGGACCGATTCTCGTTCCAATTCTTCCATGGCCTTCCGCAGCTCGCTGCGGATGTTGTTTACACATTCTTTCATCAGCAGACCGCCCAGCAGAAGGATGGGGATCACAATGCAGGCCAAAAAGCCGATTTTATTGGAGAAGAAAGAGAGGATCGATGACAACACATTGTTCGCCCCCGTATACCAAACTACTTTACCTACAAAGTTATTCTGACTGACCATAAATCCGTCTGCCACCAGATTTGCGTCGCCGCGGGTTTCAAACAGCAACGAGCCATCCGCCGCAGAAAAAATCCCGGTCACACGGTGGGTCACCATTTGACCGAAAATGACGGATTCCTGTGCCCGGAAACAGATAATGTCGCCCACTTGCACAGTTTCCATGCCGGTCTGCTTACAGATCAGTAGTGATCCCACTGGAATCGTCGGCTCCATACTCCCGGTTACCACCCGGAACATACTGTAACCAAACAGATTCACATATCCCTTGCCGACGACCTGAACGGTAACCCACAGGCACATCAGCACAGCAAAAATCAGCAGCACAGTGATCAGCACGTTTATGCGCTGCCTGGACGGATGTTCAATTTCAATGCAATCGCTGCACGTATTCATTTTGCTCTTCATGTTCCACTTCTGTATTATTCTGAGGTATTGGTCTGCAATTCGTCCACGACCCCGGCATCCTGTTCTGTTTCGCTTGAAGCCGCATCAGTGCCCGTTTCTGTCGTGGTCGAACCTTCTGTCCGGGCTTCGACACCCACATTGCTTCCGGCCAGTTCAATGCGGAACGCAAAGGAGGATGCTTCTGCACTATTGACGCAGTCCGCGTCTTGTCCTTCCAGCCAGACAAACATACGGATCCGCTGCGGGACATTTTTTTCCAACTGAACAATGTACACATCGTCGGTGGCGTTGGCGGTATACCCCCCACTCAGGAACGATGCGTCCGCCGCACCATTGGTGTCCACCGCGTTGTAAAGGCTTTCCGTATTTTTCACGAAGACGCCCTTGCTTACATAGGGGCCAACCATAGCCGCCAGATATTCGTCATAAAACTTCCGGGTCATTTCCTCCGCAGACAAGTCCCGGAACGAGGGCTCCAAAGCAGCTGCCTGAAAGCGCTGTTCCAGCTGAGTCCCCTCGCCCACCTGCGCGTCCAGCCAAGTGCTTTTCGTCTGCACGGTCAGAGACGTCCCCACATTCACCGGGGCAACAGCCCCGTTGGTCAATCCGAGGGGACGTGTAACCAGGTAGCTTCCCTGTGCCGAACTGATCGTGGGGTGAAGGTCTGCATTTGGTTCATAAATGGTAAACCGATACCCGGAGAAATCCGCATAGCTTTCGCCTGGTTCCTGATAGTTGCCGCGCAGTCTGGTATACGATGCAGAATACGCCGGGCTGTTCTGGTAGTACCACATGGTTTCGTCGGTCACATAATCCAGATTGGCCAGCAGGCCCACCCGGACACAGGCTTCGGCACCGTTCCCTTCGGAAGAAAGGCTGTACCCTCCATCCGCATCTTCGACTGCTTCGGGAAGTCCAATCACGTAGCTTCCGCCGCTATCCTCGCCGGTTGAAATGCGCAGCGTATAATCCGAACCGGGAGAAACCACCCAGAAATCCAGATAAATGTAGCTGCCCGAAGATGCCCTTTTCGCATCCTCCCCACTCAGATTCGCATAAAGCAATGTGTTATCCAGTTCAAAATATTCCCATGCCTTCAGAGTTCCCGAAAGCACCGTGCCATTTTGCACCTCAGGATCCATCACATCGTAATAGGTTGGAATGAACCAATGTAATCCATCGGCTGTGGAAACCGGGTTCAAATCGCTGATCTCATCCAGATAGTCATAGGAAGCGACCTGGCTGAAATTCAGCGTATCGCTAAATGCACCCGGATAATGGTAAACCGTTCCATTGATCTCATGCGCCTGATCTGCCGCAACCAGAATGGTGTTTCCCCCGCCAATGGTGATTTGAATCCCTTCGGCTGCCGGATTGCTGGACAGCACCAACCACGCATAGCTGACGGACACGATCATCACCGCGGAGACCAACAGCGCTGTAAGGGTGAGGAGCAGCTTGGTATATACTTTTTTCATGGCTCCCCCTCCTCCGGGCTATACACAACGCAGGGACATTGGTCCCCGTATCAGTCGCCTTCTCTTTCCCGTCTGACCTCTTCCAGCATCTCCTGCATAACCTGCAGGCGGAGAGCATCCTCGTCGATCTCGTAATCCGCGGCGGCGTCGGCCTCGGCCATGGCGGCATACTTCGCCTTGGACCGGTTTATTTTATTGAATGTAATCATTACGCCCGTCACGATCAGCACCACGGCGCAGATCGCGATCACGACGCAAAGGGTAAACTGCTTTCCTGTGATACCCCAACGGGACTCACGCTGGCCAACCTGATAGTGGGTGCCGGCAGCATCGGTCAGGGTCTCTCCATAGTCAATGCCGTAACTCTCCCGCAGGGAATCCGGAATAATGGCGTTTGCAGTATCTGCGCCCTCCACATCGATGCCCACGTAATATTCTGTCTTTTCATCCAGTGTGCTGACGGGGAGCCAGGCGTAGCCGCTTTCATCCACGACCGCGCTGCTTAATTCGGTAACTCCAGAAGTGCTTTTCGCATAAATGGTTGCATACTGATATGCATTTCCCACCTTCAGAGGAACGCCAACCACCGCGTTGAAGTCGATATCCGAGGCAAAATTAAGCTGATAAACCGTACTGCTGTCAATTCCCTTTACGTCGGTCTCCCGCAGTTCCACCGAGAACGCCAGATCGATCTCTCCGCTGCCGAAGCTGCTTGTGCTCTGCTTCGCCGTGTCAATGATCCAAATGCAGCCCTCACTGGTGGAAACGGTCAGTACGGTATCCACCCCGGCCAGACCAGAAAGATCCTCACCGCTGACAGTGGACCCGGTCAGCTGCACCTCCACGGTCACGCTGTCGCTGTCGCTACGATGCAGAGAGGCGTCTTTGGCCACCGTAGCCACTTCTTCCCAGCCGTCAGAGCCGCTGACGGTGGCCGTAACAGCAGTGCTCTTTTCCTTCGTGACTTCCACTTCCTCTGTTTCCACAGCGGTCATGGCTTCTTCCAGGGTCGCATCGGCGCCGTTCACAGTATAGGTATAGCTGGTCTTGGTGGTCTCAGTGATGACCGCCCCTTCCGTCTGGGTGACTGCAACCGTGGTGGAAGTGGAAGTCTTCTCATCGAAGGTAGTGCTGGTCGCAGGCGCAACACTTCCGCCGCCTTCGCTGACGGTGACAAAACGGGTGGTCGTGTCGGCCAAAAGGGCGTTGGAAATTACTTCCGATGCTGGGCCAGAATAATATATGGTACTCAAATTGCCGCAGTTATGAAAGGCCTGATCACCGATTCGGGTCACCGTCTCAGGCAGCACCACCTCGTTTAGCGCGAAGCATCCATGGAAAAACCAGTCGGGCAGCTTCTCGATGGGGCAGCGGATGACCGCCCGGGTCAGACCGGTGCAGTTGTAAAAGACCACCATGCCCAAATCTGTTACCCCAACAGGAATATCGATACCAGTCAGAGACGTACACCACTGAAAGGCAAAGTTTCCAATGGTGCGCAGACTGTCCGGCAAGAGAATGCCGTTCAAGGCGGTGCAGCTTTCAAAGGCAGACTCCCCAATGGCCGTCAGTCCCTCGGGCAGGGTCACATAGGTCAGGGAGGAGCAATTTTTGAATGCGCGGTCCCCAATGGCGGTGACAGTGGAGGGCAGGGACGCCCGCACAGCCGTGGAGCAGCCGTAAAAGGCCAGCGAACCAACCGAGGTAACCCCCTCGGCCACAACGATACGGTTAATAACATGGGCCGAGTCGTACCACGGGGGCATGTTGGCATCGGTGTAATCGGGCATAGTACCCGATCCGGAAATGGTCAGGGTGCCGCCGGTCAGAGACCAACTCAGTCCCCCCGTGGTGC
>CAZVRM010000071.1:0-7462 GCA_964629605.1 uncultured Oscillospiraceae bacterium | reverse complement strand
CGACGAGGACGCCCTGCCTCAGACCGAGGAGGAAAAGTCTGCCGCCGACAAGCAGGACGAGGAAGCCAAGGCGCTGCTGGATTTCGTCAAGGAGACGCTGGGCGACAAGCTGCACGCCGTCCGCATCTCCCGTAAGCTGGTGTCCCAGCCGGTGTGCATGACCACCGAAGGCCCCATCACTCTGGAGATGGAAAAGTATTTCCACCAGCAGAAGCTGCTGTCCGGCATGGACGTGAGCCAGGGCATGACCGCCCAGCGGGTGCTGGAGCTCAACCCCAACGCCCCGGCCTTTGCCGCCCTGCAGCGCGCCTTTGAGAACGATCAGGAAAAGGCTGCACGGTACGCCCAGGTGCTCTATTATCAGTCGCTGCTCATCGCCGGTCTGACGCTGGAGGATCCCGCCGCCTACGCCGAGCTGGTGTGCAGTCTGATGGAATAACTTCTGTAAATTTTTGAAATACAACAGCCGCAATGCTGTTCGGTTAAGGAAAAACACAGCACAATTTATGTCATTCCGAGCAAAAAGCCACCCATTTGGGTGGCTTTTTGCGTGGGAAAACGGATTGCCACGGCCCGTAAAGCGGGCCTCGCAATGACAGCGGTGCGCGAACCGAACAGTATAGGAAACAGCCGGGGCTTTTGTTTACTTTTTTGGTGGAAATTTCCGGTTTTTGGAGGAAGAAATTGCGGCCTTGCATGGAAACAAACGAAAACTTTTTGACTCTTGTGATAAATATATAATAAAAATAGGGGATTTTTCTGAAAAAATATGCATTTTATGGACGAAAGCGATTGACGGCTTTCGTCATTTTCGATAAAATGTATATTGATCTATCAGAAATTTATATTGACCAACATATTTACCGGAGGAGGCACACACATATGAACATCCAAGAACTCTATCAGAGCGTAGATGGCTTTCTGGAAGCCCTGGGCTATGAAGAGAAGAGCCTGATCGCCGTTTTGCAGGAGATTCAGGAAAAGTATTCCTATCTGCCCCGTGAGATTTTTCCCTATCTGTCCAAGAAGATGCATCTGAGCGAAGCAAGCATTTACGGCGTTGCTACCTTCTATGAGAACTTCTCTCTGGAAGCCAAGGGCAAGTACGTCATCAAGGTTTGTGACGGTACCGCCTGCCACGTGCGTAAGTCCATGCCCATTCTGAACAAGCTGCGTGAAGAGCTGGGCCTGAGCGAGAGCAAGAAGACCACCGACGACAAGGTGTTCACTGTTGAAACCGTTGCCTGCCTGGGTGCCTGCGGTCTGGCTCCTGCCCTGACCGTCAACGGCGAGGTTCATCCCGCCATGACCCCCGATAAGGCAGTGGAACTGATTGCCCAGCTGCGAAAGGAGGCATAACATGGCCAGGATCGAAACCAGAGAACAGCTCCAGGCGCTGCGTGCGGCCTGCGTTGCTGCCGGTGAAAAACAGACCCGTAAGATTCTGATCTGTGCCGGTACCGGCTGTGTGTCCAGCGGCGCTCTGCTGATTCATGAGCGTATGCTGCAGGTTATGGCCGAGCGCGGCATTACCTGTGAAGTGGAGCTGGAAGATCATCATCAGGAAGGCGCTGTCCGCGTCACCAAGGGCGGCTGCCCCGGTTTCTGTGAGATCGGCCCCCTGCTGCGCGTGGAGCCCGAAGGATGGCTGTATACCCGCGTGAAGGTCACTGACGTTGAGGAGATCGTGGAAAAGACTATCCTCAAGGGTGAGCTGGTGGAGCGTCTGGCTTATCACGATGCCAACGGCGTTCTGTATGCCAAGAAGGACGACATCCCCTTCTATCGCAAGCAGCAGCGCGTGGTGCTGGAGCACTGCGGCGAGATCGACTCCGACTCCATCCGTGAGTACCTGTCCGTAGGCGGCTATACCGCTCTGGAAAAGGCTCTGTTTGAAATGAAGCCCGAAGAGATCGTTGCTGAGATCTCCGAGTCCAACCTGCGCGGCCGTGGCGGCGGCGGCTTCCATGCCGGTACCAAGTGGAGCCAGGTTGCCCGTCAGAAGGCCACTCCCAAGTACATTGTCTGTAACGGCGACGAGGGTGACCCCGGTGCCTTCATGGATCGTTCCGTTATGGAAGACGATCCCCACCGCATGATCGAAGGTATGATGATCGCCGGTATCGCCTGCGGTGCTACCGAGGGCTATATCTATGTCCGTGCGGAGTATCCCGTGGCTGTCCGCAAGCTGCGCACCGCCATCGCTGCCGCCGAGGAGCTGGGTCTGCTGGGCGACAACATTCTGGGCAGCGGCTTCAGCTTCCATATGCACATTAACCGCGGCGCCGGTGCTTTCGTCTGCGGCGAAGGTTCTGCGCTGACCGCTTCTATCGAAGGTAAACGCGGTATGCCCCGCGTTAAGCCTCCCCGCACCGTTGAGCAGGGTCTGTTTGGCAAGCCCACCGTTCTGAACAACGTGGAAACCTTTGCCAACGTGGCCGGTATCATCGAAAAGGGTGCTCAGTGGTACAAGGGCATCGGCCCCGAGAAATCTCCCGGCACCAAGGCTTTCGCCCTCACCGGTAACGTGGTCAACACCGGTCTGATCGAGGTTCCCATGGGTACCACCCTGCGCGAGGTCGTCTTTGACATCGGCGGCGGTATCCGCGGCGGCAAGAAGTTCAAGGCTGTTCAGATCGGCGGCCCCTCCGGCGGCTGTCTGATCTCCGAGCATCTGGATCTGCCCCTGGACTTTGACTCTTTGAAGAAGGCCGGCGCCATCATCGGTTCCGGTGGTCTGGTGGTTATGGACGAAGACACCTGTATGGTGGAAGTTGCCCGCTTCTTCATGAACTTTACCCAGAACGAGTCCTGCGGTAAGTGCGTCCCCTGCCGTGAAGGCACCAAGCGCATGCTGGAGATCCTGGAGCGCATCGTTGCCGGCAAGGGCAAGGAAGGCGACATCGAGCTGCTGGAAGAGCTGGCCGATACCATCACCAGTACCGCCCTGTGCGGTCTGGGCAAGACCGCTGCCAACCCCGTCGTCAGCACCATCAAGTATTTCCGTTCTGAATATGAGGCACATATCCGCGACAAACGCTGCCCCGCCGGCGCCTGTGCCCGTCTGAAGCGCTTTGTGATCGATCCCGAAAAGTGCAAGGGCTGCTCCAAGTGCGCCCGCAACTGCCCGGTGAACGCCATTTCCGGCGAGATCCGCAAGCCCTTCACCATCGACTTCGCCAAGTGCGTCAAGTGCGGTGCTTGTGTCACCAACTGTGCCTTCGGCGCCATCCGGGAGGAATAAACCATGAATAAGAACGCAATGCTGATCAATAAGATCCCCGTACCCATCGAGGGTGAGAAAAATATTCTGGAGCTGTGCCGCAAGGTCGGTATCGAAATGCCCACCTTCTGCTACTATTCCGAGCTGTCGGTTTACGGCGCCTGCCGTATGTGTATGGTAGAGGACGACCGCGGCAATATGCACGCCGCCTGCTCCACGCCTCCCAAAGCCGGCATGAGCGTGGTCACAAACTCCGCACGTCTGCGCAAGTACCGCAAGAACATTCTGGAGCTGCTGCTGGCCAACCACTGCCGCGATTGTACCACCTGCGAAAAGAGCGAGAACTGCAAGCTGAAGGAGCTGGCTCGCCGCTTCTATATCGAAGATGTCCGCTTCCCCAACGGCAAGATCGAGCCCCAGAAGGACGAGTCTTCCGTGTCCATCTCCATCGACCACTCCAAGTGCATTCTGTGCGGCGACTGTGTCCGTATGTGTAACGAGGTTCAGAACGTGGGCGCCATCGCCTTTGCAGGCCGCGGCTCTCATATGACCGTCAGCACTGCCTTTGGTGTGCCCATCAACGAGACCAACTGCGTTGGCTTAAGCCAGTGCTCTGCTGTCTGACCCACCGGTGCTATCGTTGTCCAGAAGAACGTGGACCGCACCTGGGCTGCCATTTATGATCCCAACACCTATGTTGTGGCACAGATCGCTCCTGCCGTCCGCGTGGGCGTTGCCAAGGAGCTGGGTGAAGAAAACGGCTTCCTGGCCACCGGCAAGCTCTTTGCCGCTATGCGCCGCATGGGCTTTAACCGGGTCTTTGACACCACTACCGGTGCCGACATGACCGTTATCGAAGAGGGCAACGAGTTCATCGAGCGTCTGAACAAGGGCGAAAAGCTGCCTCTGTTCACCTCCTGCTGCCCTGCCTGGATCCGTTATGCCGAGGATAAGCATCCCGAGCTGCTGAACAACATCTCCACCTGCCGCAGCCCCATGCAGATGTTCGGCTCTGTGATCAAGGAGCATTATGAGAATGATCCCGAGCTGAAGGACAAGAAGATCTTCTCCATCGCGGTTATGCCCTGTACCGCCAAGAAGTACGAGGCCATCCGTCCTGAGTTCAAGCGTCCCGACGGTACCGACACCATCGACGCCGTTATCACCACCCAGGAACTGGTGCAGATGATCCGCGAGGCTGGTATCCACTTTGATGAGATCGAGCCCGAATCTCCCTCCATGCTGTTTGGCGGCACCAGCGGCGCCGGCGTCATCTTTGGCGTCACCGGCGGCGTTACCGAGGCTGTCCTCCGTTATGCCAACCCCGACAAGACTTACAGCGCTCTGCATGAGATCGCACAGTCCGGCGTCCGTGGTCTGGAAGGCGTCAAGGAGATGGTCTATGACCTGGGCGAGGCTCAGCTGAAGATCGCTATGGTCAGCGGTCTGGGCAACACCGAGAAGCTGATCCAGAAGATCCAGGCCGGCGAGGTCGAGTATCATCTGGTGGAAGTCATGGCCTGCCCCAACGGCTGCGTGTCCGGTGCCGGTCAGCCCTTCGCCCGCAGCAAAGAAAAGCAGCTGCGCGCTGACAATCTGTATAAGACCGATGGTATGACCCAGATCAAGCGCTCTGAGGAAAACCCCATTCTGGGCGAGCTGTATGCCCGTTATATTGGCGAGCGCTCCCACGAACTGCTGCACGTCCACTATCATCCCAAGCACGAAGACTGAAATTTACAAAAAGCCGCCCGAAAGGGCGGCTTTTTTCTTGTATCTGCCAATCTTTCGGTATATAATAAAAATTCAAGCGGGATTTTCCGCTGTTTGAAGAAAACCGTGCGAACGATTGGAGAGCCTATGAAAATCGCTTGGGAAGATATGACGCCCCGGCAGCGGCGGCGAAGAAAAAAAGCATTGATGCGGCAGAGCGTGCTGGCACTGGCGGTGCTGGTGGTGGTGGGCGGTCTGGGCTTGGGTGTCTGGGCGCTGTTCCATCGGGCGGAGGAAGAACCCGAACAGCCCGATGATGCTCTGCAGGCGCAGCTGCCGGTGCAGGTTACAGAGCCTGAGCCTCCGGCGCAGGAGATTGTGGAGCCCGAGCCGGAGCCCATCGTTGGTCTGGCCCAGCCTGACGGGGATACTGTTCATTTGAATGACAGTGTGGGCAGCGAATATGCCTTGCTGATCAACGCCGACACCAATCGGATCATTGCCGAAAAGGGCTGTGATCTGGCCATTTATCCGGCTTCTATGACCAAGGTGCTCACTTTGCTGACCGCAGCTGAAAACATTGACGATCCGCAGGCGGAGTTTACCATCACCCAGGGGCTTATTGACCCCCATTATGAACGGGGCGCTACCATCACCGGCTATCGGGCGGGAGAGGTATGCACGCTGATGGATCTGTTTTATGGTGCAGCGCTGCGATCTTCTGCCGATGCTACTTCGGCGCTGGCCATTGCCGCCGGTGGCACGGAGGAGCAGTTTATCCAGATGATGAACGACAAATGCGACCAGCTGCAGCTGTCCGGGCACGCCAATTTCACCAATACCTCCGGCCTGTTTGACAGCGCCCACACCTGCTCGCTGCTGGATATGGCTGCTATTATGCGGGCGGCTATGGACAACGAGCTGTGCGCTAAGGTCATGTCCACCGCCCTGTTTACCACCGCACCTACCGAGGCTGAGGCCGACGGTTTGGTTTTCCAGAACAAATATCTCAGCTGGTTTTTGGAGAAACAGCCCGAGGGCTTCACCGTTCAGGCCTGCAAAAATGGTTATGTGCAGCAGGCGCAGAACTGTCTGGTGTCCTACGGTGTGAATGAGGCCGGTGAGCGTTTTATCTGTGTCACCGCCAAAGGTCACAATGCAGAGACCATGATGGGCGACCACCGGATGCTGTATAGCACCTACGCCAAGTAAAGGAGCCTTATGTACGACGAACTGACCCAAGTGGATATTGATAAGATGAAGGCTGAGATCGACTACCGGATGACGGTTTTGCGCCCCAAACTCATCGAGGACGTGAAAACTGCCCGGGAGTGGGGTGATCTCAGTGAGAATTTTGAATATAAGGCCGCCAAGCGGGAGAAGAACCGCAACGACAGCCGCATCCGCTATCTGGAGCGCATGATCAAGACCGCCAAGGTCATCGAATTCAAGGCAACCGAAGGCATCGGCCTGTTCGATGAGGTGGAGATCTATCTGGAAAATCTCAAAAAGACCCAGACGGTGCGTATTGCCACCGCCCTGCGGCAGGACGCCATGCACGGCGTCATCAGCAAGGAATCCCCCGTGGGCAAGGCGCTGATGGGTCGAAAGGAAGGCGAGCGGGTGGAGGTTGTGGTGTCCGAAACCATGTCCTATTTTGTGGAGATCCGCAAAGTGACCAAGGCAAAAGAGGATGACGCCAGCCTGGAGATCCGCGGATATTGATGCACACTATATATAATATAAGGAGCTGCACAGGCGGCTCCTTTTCTTTTACAAAAATTGGCACTTACATCACCGCGAAAGTTTGTGGTAAAATTAGGATATAGCGTTCGTGTGAGAGGAGAAACGGAGGAAATATGTATCAACCGGGAGATCTGATCATTTATGGCAGCGAGGGCGTGTGCCGGGTGGAGTCCATCGGGCCGCTGCAGCTGTCTGACATGAAAAGCGACAAGCTGTATTATACCCTGCAGCCGGTGTACCGTACCGGATCGGTGTTTGTACCGGTGGAAGGCAAGGTGTTCATGCGCCCGATCATCAGCCGGGAGCAGGCCGAAGCGCTGGTACGCTCCATTCCACAGGTGCAGGAGCAGCATCTGGACAGCCGTAATCTGCGAGCCGCGGGAGAGTATTATCAGAAAATGCTCAGCAGTCACGACTGCGCCGATCTGGTGCAGCTGATCAAGACTATCTACTGCAAGCAGCAGAGCGCCCAGGCCGCCGGACGAAAGGGCGGACAGGTGGATGAGCGATACCGCAAACGGGCAGAGGAGACCCTGTACGGGGAGCTGGCGGTGGCGCTGGACATGCCGAAAGATTCGGTGGAAGAGTATATTAAGAAAACCATAGAAGAAGAAACTGCCGCTCTTGTTTAAGGGCGGCAGTCCCTATGTATCAACGAAAAGTATTCAAGTTACCCCAAAACCGCAAGGAGAACCTGTGAAATGAATACAAAGAGCAAAACTTTCAAAAAGTTGAATTTTTTTGAAAAAAGGTGTTGACAAATGGGTTTGTTTTTGGTAT
>CAZVRM010000070.1:0-7485 GCA_964629605.1 uncultured Oscillospiraceae bacterium | reverse complement strand
GCCGTAAGCTGGCCGACGAGCTGGGCGTGAAGCTGTGCGGCCTGCTGCTGGGCGATAAGGTCGAGCATCTGGCTAAGGAGCTGGCCGGTTATGGCGCTGACGAGATCATCGTCTGCGAGCATCCCCTGCTGAAGGACTACACCACCGACGCTTATGCCAAGGTTATCTGCGACACCGTCGTCGAGATGAAGCCCGAGGCTCTGCTGGTTGGTGCTACCAACATCGGCCGTGACCTGGCCCCCCGTTGTGCCGCCCGTCTGCACACCGGTCTGTGCGCTGACTGCACTCACCTGGACGTCGAGATGAGCACTTACAAGGATTTCCTGCGTGAGAACTCCACTCTGCCCGAGGAGCGCATCCAGAAGGTCGGCACCGCTCTGGTGCTGGGCAAGCCCCACGATGTTTCCAAGGATCTGAAGATGACCCGTCCTGCTTTCGGCGGTCACCTGATGGCCTCCATCATCTGCCCCCGTTTCCGTCCCACCATGGCTACCGTCCGTCCCGGCGTTCTGAAGAAGAATGCTTTCGACCAGGCTCGTGCTGACGCTGTCGTCATCACCAAGCCCGAGGTCAAGCTGTGCGAGTGCGAGCTGAAGACCAAGGTTCTGGAAGTTGTTAAGGAATCCCGCAAGCTGGTCGACCTGACCGGCGCTGAAGTCATCGTCTCCGTCGGCCGTGGTATCTCCAAGGACGTCGAAGGCGGCATCAAGCTGGCTGAAGAACTGGCTGACGTCCTGGGCGGCGTTGTCGGTTCCTCCCGTGCTTGCGTCGACTCCGGCTGGATCACCGCTGACCACCAGGTTGGTCAGACCGGTAAGACCGTCCGTCCCCGCATCTACATTGCTCTGGGTATCTCCGGCGCCATCCAGCACAAGGCCGGTATGTCTGACTCCGAGTGCATCATCGCTGTCAACAAGAACGACTCTGCCCCCATCTTCGAAGTTGCCGACTACGGCATCGTCGGCGATCTGTTCAAGGTCGTTCCCATGATGATCGAAGAGTTCAAGGCTGCCATCGCCAACAAGTAAGTTACTTACCCCAAAAGGGAGCCCCTCGGGGCTCCCTTTTTTGATAACAAAACTGGAGGAATCTGATATGATCCGTCCCAAATCCTTGCAGCCCGGCGATCGCCTGGCTGTTCTGTGTGGTTCCAGCCCCACGTCTAAGTCCGCTGAAGAGCTGATGCAGGCTGTCCGAGACATGGGTCTGGAGCCCGTGCTCTATCCCAGTGCGACTGCCCGTCACGGTTTCCTGTCTGGTGTGGATGCCATCCGTGCTGCCGACGTGAATGCTGCCTTTGATGACGAAAGCATCAAGGGCATCGTCTGCACCCGCGGTGGTTACGGGTTCAACCGTATTCTGCCCATGCTGGATTGGAAGACCATTAAGAAGAACCCCAAAATTTTCGGCGGCTACAGCGATGTGACCGCCATCCTCAACGCACTGAACCAGATCTGCGGCATGGAGTCCTACCATATGCCCATGGTTGGTGCCTGGAGCGACGGTCTGGACGAGTACAGCGCACCTTTTGTCAAGGCCATGCTGTTTGGCGAGCCTGTTGAGTACGTCAATCCGGTCGGTAGCCCTATCACCACTGTGGTGCCCGGCAAGGCCAAGGGTCGTCTGTGCGGCGGCAACCTGTCTCTGCTGGCTGCCTCTCTGGGCACGCCTTACGAGATCGATACTAAGGGCAAGATCCTGTTTATCGAAGAGATCGGCGAGCGCCCCTATAAGGTGGACGGTATGCTGACCCACCTGCGCAACGCCGGCAAGTTCAACGATGCTGCCGGTATCATTCTGGGTGGCTTCACCGATTGCGCTGATAAAGAAGGCGTAATCGGCGGTCTGACTCTGGAGGATATTTATCAGGAGCTGATCGTTCCTGCCGGCAAGCCCACTATCTCCGGTGTGGTTTGCGGCCATTGTCATCCCAGTATGTCTCTGCCCATGGGCCGTCTGTTCAAGATGGACGCCGCGGCAGGCACCTTTGGTCCCGTGAAAAAGTAAGCAAAAATAAGAAAAAGGACGGCGAAAGCCGTCCTTTTTGCACTTCTATTATAACAGAAATGTGTTGTGATTACAAGGCTTGTAGTGTGCCGTTCCCTCTGCTAAACTGGACGTGAAAGGAGGGCGTGCGATGTACTATTATCATGCATCCCAAGTATCTGGATTGACCGTGTTGGAGCCACGGGTATCCAATCATGGAACACCGCAGATTTATGCCTCCTGCAAGCGGGAAAACGTGCTGGTGTATCTGTCCAATGCGGTGGAAAAGCACTGCAGGGAAGTGGGCTTTCAACACCAGGGCTCTTGGCGAAAATGGGCCAGTTATGGCTTTGAACAAGGAAAACTTGTACTGGAAGAGTACTGGCCGGATGCCACCCGAGAGACCTATGCAGAGGTGGGTGGTTACATCTATACGGTGGAAGGGGATTTTGTGCCTCAGGCAGATATTCCCGATGCCTTCACCAGCACTGTACCTGCCCGTGTGGTGGCTTGCGAATACATTCCCGATGCGCTGGAAGCCTTGCAGCAGGCTGAAAAACAAGGGAAAATTCGCCTGAAAACCTATGGAGAAAACAGTGAAAAGACCATGCGCTGGCTGAAAACCATCATCCGGCAGGAATATGATTCCAGTACCGACGCACCCGATTATCGTCGTTTTTTGGAGGATAAATTTCCGAATATTTTGCATATATAAGTAAAAGATTTCCTAAAAAAGAAAATAAAACCAGAATTGGAAACGAAAAAATTGTACGATTTTTGTACGCTGTTGCAGAAAGAAGCGGTCTTTTGCCGCTTCTTCTTTATTTTGTGCGGAAAATGTGGTATAATAAATTATTAACATTGATCCACAGGAGGAAACGCCAATGCGTTATTTCGGCAGCGTTTATCGCCCGCCTTCCGAGGCACACAGCCTGATCGTGCAGGTCACCTACGGCTGCAGCCATAATACCTGTGCCTTTTGCAGTATGTATAAGGCAAAAAAGTTCGCTTTGCGTCCCATGGAGGAGATTTTGGAGGACTTCCGCATGGCGCGGCAGGCCTATTCCAAGGTAGGGCGTATTTTTCTGGCCGATGGCGACGCACTGATCCGTCCGGCTACCGATCTGGAACAGATTCTGGAGTATATCGCAGAGCTGTTCCCCGAATGTGAACGGGTGACCTGCTACGCTTCACCCTCCAGTATTCACAAGCGCACACCCGAAGAGTTGAAGTGCCTGCGGGAACGTAACCTGACCATGGTGTATATGGGGCTGGAGTCGGGTTGCGATGCGGTGCTCAAGCGGATGCGCAAAGGTCACACCGCTGCAGATATTGTGGCGGCCGGACAGAAGATCAACGCTGCCGGTATCGACCTTTCGGTGACTGCCATTTCCGGCCTGGGCGGCGTGGAACTGTGGCGGGAACACGCCATGGACACGGCAGCTGCCCTTTCGGCCATGAAGCCGGCCTACATCGGCCTTTTGACGCTGATGGTGGAGCCGGGCACACCCCTGTACGATTGGGTGCAAAAGGGCGAATTTCAGCTGCTGGACAGCCGTCAGGTGCTGGAAGAGACCGCTCTGCTGGTGGCACAGCTGGACTGCGAGGGTGCGGTGTTCCGTATGAATCATGCCTCCAACTATCTGACCCTCAAGGGTACCCTCAACGAGGACAAACAGGCGCTGCTCAAGCGCATCCACAGCGCTATGAGTGGTCGCACTGACCTGCGCCCCGAATATTTCCGCGCCCTGTAATTGTAACATTTTCGGCGGCTCTTGCATCGAGAGCTTCGGCCTGTTACAATGGTTGCAGAACATGAAAAATGAGGAAAAAGTATGCGAAAAAACGGCTTTTTTGCCATGATGACCCGAATGCGCAACATCACCCGATGGGGATTGATGCGCAATAACATTACCGAGAATCTCACCGAGCATAGCTATGATACGGCGGTGACCGCCCACGCGCTGGCGGTCATCGGCAAGGAAAAGTTCGGGCGGGACATTGACCCCGGTCAGATCGCCGCTGTAGCGCTCTTCCACGACGCCAGCGAGATCATCACCGGAGATATGCCCACTCCCGTCAAGTACAACAATCCGGAGATTCAGGCGGCCTATAAGTCCATCGAGCACGCGGCGTCCGACAGCCTGCTGCGGATGCTGCCCGAGGAGCTGCAGCCCCAGTACAAGGTGCTGTTTGCCTTTGAGGCCGATAACCCCGAGCTGTACCGCTATGTGAAGGCGGCAGACAAGATCAGCGCGTACATCAAATGTGTGGAGGAGCTTCGCGGCGGCAACGATGAGTTCCGGCGTGCAGCCGTCCAGACCCGGGAGGCCATTGCCAAGATGGGCTTACCCGAGGCAGATTATTACATGGAGCAGTTCGCCCCGGCCTTCTCGCTCAGCCTGGATGAGCTGCAGGAGGAGGAAACCAAATGACGACATTCGATTACCTTTTATTGATCGTTGCAGCGGCGGTGCTAATCTATCAGGTGCGGCTGCTGCTGCGGATGAAACGGGATGTGCTGATTCCCGGTGTACCGCCCCATCGCAAGACCGTTGGCGTGCTGATGGCGCTGGTCATTGTGTTGGCGCTGATCCGCACCGAGGACTTTACCCGCCAGTGGCCGCTGTTCGTGCTGGTCGTTGTGGTGTGTCTGACAGTGTTTGCCGGTGGTGCGGGTCTGGCAGCTGACGGTATGTATAGCAGCGGCACCTTTATCTCGTTGAAACAGGCCGCCTATTATGAGTTCCGCACCCGCCCCAATGGTCAGGAAACCTTCCATCTGTCCCGATTGACCAAGGAAAGCCAGATGATTATCAAACCCGAGCAGAAGGCCGACATTCTGCAGATCATGGAAAATAGCAGCATTCCTACCTTTGAGGAATATCAAAAAAAGATGTCCAAGCGGATGAATGACCGGGTCAACGCAAGCCAGAATAAGAAGAAAAAAAAGAAGAAATAAACGGCGATTCCCCTGTGACAACGGTCACAGGGGAATATTTTTGCCATGAAAAGACAAAAGAACGCCCCCGAGGTTTCCCTCGGGGGCGAATCTTATGAAGTTAAATCGGGTGATTTAAAATCAATTACTGAGCCTGAGTCATGTCGCGGACAACCACAACATACAGCATGTCAGCGTCGGCGCTGTAGTACCAGTAGCCGGTCTGGACATAGGAGTCGGTGGTGTCGTTGGCAATGTCTTCCTCAGTCAGCTCATCGTAAGCAACGATCTTCAGCTCGCGCTCATACTCCTCGAACGCATCGTCGTTCAGGTAGTCGATGTCGTCGGCGTCGCTCTGAGACTCGTCGCGGACGTACTCGATGGTGGTGATCACGATATGATCAACATAATCATCGTCAGAGACATCCAGCTTCTTGTCGTTTTCAGCCTTCTTGGCAGCCAGATAGATCTCGGTGTAGTCCTCGTCGTACCACTTAACAACACGCTCGGACCAGAAGCCGGCATCATAGTTGGAGCCGTCAACATCCTTGTCGTAAGCATCGACCAGAGTCAGAGTCCACTCGTCGTCCATGGTGGCGTAAGTGTAAGCATAGACCAGATCGGTGTAGAAGATCTGATCGTCATCAACATAGATGGTCTGCTCATCGTCGTCACCGATGACCTGAACGGTCAACTCGATACCGTCGGCGGTTTCCTTACCAATCTTGGTGATGTACAGATAGTCAGAGTCGGAGTCGGACACCAGGTCGACCACGATGTAGCCGCCCAGGACAGTCTGACGGCCGGAGGGAGACTTGACATAGCTCAGGGTCTGGCCATAGACAGAATCATCCTCGCCATCGCCCAGCTCAGCGGGAGTAATGACACCGAAGACAGCGTCGCCGTCATCAATGTAAGCGTAGAAGAAGGTGTTGTCGGCAGCCATGGTGTTGTCGTCATACTTGACGGCAGAACCGGTGGCATCCAGCTCAGCGGTCTTCACCTCGTACAGGTTCAGCAGAGAAGAGGAAGCATCCAGCTGCTCGTTGGGCTCATCCTCGTCATCCTTGGTCTCGACCAGCTTCTCCAGATAGACGCGACCCTTGGTGCCTTCGTGGATGATGAACAGACGGCCTTCCAGGTCAGCCTCGGTCATGGTCTTCTTCAGAGCCAGGCCGGACAGATCAGAGAACTGGACATAATCAGGAGTGCCATCCTTGTCAGCATCGGTGGACTTGTTCTGATACTCAGCAATGTGAGTCTCGCCATCGATGGTCATGTACTCGATGTACTCCTTCTCATGCAGGGTGTCGGTGGAGTAAGAACCGTCAACGTCGATGACAACGACCAGCTTGGCGTTGATGTCATCCATGTTGTCGATGTTGCTGTCAGAGAACCAGTGATAGACGATCATATCGCCATCAACGACCAGGCAGATTTCCTCGTCCAGGTTGTCCTTGTCATTCAGCCAAGTCTGAACGTCGTCCTTGGTCAGAGCCTTATCAGCAACGTAGTACTCTTCACCGCCGATGGGGTAGATCTTAGCCTTGTTATCGCGAGCCTCATAGACAACGTCTTCGACCAGGGGCAGGACTTCCATAGCAAACATGCCTTCATCCAGATCCCAGGTGTACTTCACGATGTTGTCTTCCTCGATCTCGTCTTCAGAGATGATGCAGTCTTCCAGATACAGGTTGCTCACGCCGTTGAAGGTCAGCAGAGACGTACCCTTGTTAACAACAATGTAATCGCCGTACTTGTTGTGAGAGCCGTCCTTGTTGACGATGCCGTAGGCATACTCGGTGACGATCATGTAAGCGATCTCGCCGTCGTCGTTCAGGATGATCTTGTACAGATCGTTGGTCTTCTCAGCGTTGTCGATCAGGTTGTAGAACTCGGTAACGGTGATGGTCTCAGCATCAGTCAGGGTATAGTCACCATCTTTATCCTGATCGTCATACTTTTCAGTACCAGTGTACAGAACGTTGATGGTCTTGTCGGCGAACTTAGCAGTCACGCCGTCAACGGTGAACTCATACTTGTTGTTGGCCTTGTTGGAAGAAGTGCCGTAAACGATGTCGGCCTCGATGTCCAGGATGCGAGCCTCAGCGGTCTCATACAGAGAACGGACAGAGTAAGCAACATTAGTGCTGCCAGCCTTGTAGATGACACGGTAGGTCTGGCCCAGATCCATGGCGCCCAGACCGGTGCCCTTGATCTCCTTGCCGTTGGCAAACAGGACGTAGCTGGAAGCGAACTCCTTGTTATTCTTATCCTTATCGATAGAAGCGTTGGGAGTAGCAACAGCAACAGACTCGAACTCGGTCAGGCCGTAGTACTTCTCGCCCATGGTCTCGAGATCATAATCCTCATCATAGTCATAGCCGGAAGTCAGCAGACCGGAGAAGTTGGGAGCCATGGTACCGAAGGTGTAAGCATCCAGCAGAGCGTTCTCCATCATGACGGCAACCCACTGACGGGGAGCGTAGGTGTTGACGTTGGCCTTGTAGCCATCCAGCAGGCCGATGATAGCGGCATCGGACAGGACGTTCTTGTCC
>CAZVRM010000069.1:5015-7555 GCA_964629605.1 uncultured Oscillospiraceae bacterium | reverse complement strand
GCAGCCCGGTGCCGAGACCCTGAAGCCCAGCCTGGATCTGGTGGGTATGCTGTAAGAACAACCGCTGCGGCGCCGGAGGGTTCGGCACCGCAGATCCAAACATTACAGAGAGAAAGGATAGCAACTATGCAGAACCTGTACGACGCGATCATCATCGGCGGCGGCCCTGCCGGTCTGACTGCCGGTTTATATCTGGCCCGTGCAAAATACCGCACGCTGATTGTGGAAAAGGAGAAGTTCGGCGGCCAGATCACCATTACCCACGAAGTGGTCAATTATCCCGGCGTGGAACATACCAGCGGTGCAGAGCTGACCGAGACCATGCGTCGTCAGGCCGAAAGCTTCGGCGCGGAGTTCCGGCTGGCAGAGGTGGAAGGCCTGGAGCTTTCGGGCGACATCAAGACCGTCAAGACTTCCCGGGGCGATTTGAAGGCCTTTGGTGTACTGTTGGCCACCGGTGCAAGTCCCCGGATGGTGGGTTTCAAGGGCGAAGCCGACTTCCGCGGCCGGGGTGTTGCTTATTGCGCCACCTGTGACGGCGAGTTTTTCACCGGCAAGGAGGTTTTCGTGGTAGGCGGTGGTTTTGCTGCAGCCGAAGAGGCTGTGTTCCTGACCAAATACGCCCGTCACGTGCATATTCTGATCCGCAAGGAGGATTTCTCCTGCGCCAAGAGTGTTGCGGACAATGCAAGAAATCACCCCAAAATTACCGTTCATACCAACACTGAGGTAGAAGAGGTTCTGGGCGACAGTGTTCTTCGAGCGATCCGCTACCGTAACAACAAGACCGGTGAGGTGGCCGAATACCGTGATCCCCAGGGGGACAACATCGGCGTGTTTGTCTTTGCCGGCTATGCACCTGCCACCGGACTGGTGAAGGGGATTGCCGATCTGAACGAGCAGGGGTATGTTCTCACCGACCGCAGCATGAAAACCTCGGTGGATGGCCTGTATGCCGCCGGTGATGTATGCGTAAAGGCACTCCGTCAGGTGGTCACTGCCGTTGGTGACGGTGCATTGGCCGCAACCGAACTGGAAAAATATGCTGCCGCCATGCAGCAGAAAACCGGGCTCCGTCCCCAACTGGTACAGACCGAACAGCCCGAGGCGCAGCCCGCCCAGCAGGCGGCAGCTGCAGCAGAAAGCGACTTCTTTGATGCCGATACGGTAGCCCAGTTAAACGGTATGTTTTCCCGAATGGAGAGCGACTTGATCCTCCGGGTGTATACCGATGACCGTCCCATCTCCAAGGAACTGAAAACCCTGATGGAAGAGCTGGCAAAGCTCACCGATAAGCTTTCGGTAGAGGTTACGGAGGGCGGGGCAGCGGCACCTTGTGTAAAACTGTACCGCAAGGATGGCAGCTTTACAGGACTTGGATTCCATGGCGTTCCCGGCGGCCACGAGTTCACTTCCTTTGTGATGGCGCTTTATAATGCGGCTGGCCCCGGTCAGGCGTTGGAGCCCGCAGTGCGTGAGTCGATCCTCGGCCTGAAAAAGACCGACATCAAGGTACTGGTCACCTTAAGCTGCACCATGTGCCCCGAACTGGTCATGGCTGCCCAGCGGATCGCATCGGTGAATCCTCAGGTGACGGCAGAGATCTTTGATGTGATGCATTTCCCCAAATTGCGGGAGCAGTACAACGTCATGAGTGTTCCCTGTCTGGTGGTCAACGATGGAGAACTTGTGACCTTTGGCAAGAAAAATCTCGGACAGCTGCTGGAGCTTTTGAAATAACTGAAGAGTATCCGCCCCCTGTCCGGATAAAAATACCCAGGGCCGCCTTGAAAAAGGCGGCCTTTTGTTGTCCTGCGGCGAGGAATATGGTATGATAACCATAATTGGAAAATCCCCAAAGGGAGGAATGACCATGGAGCCCAAGACCTTGCTATCCATTCTGCATCAGGCTGAAAAGCTGAAATGCATTACCCGACATTGTGACACCTCCACCGGGCGGCGGGAGAGCGTTGCCGAGCACAGCTGGCGGCTGGCGTTGATGGCGATGCTGGTGGGGGATGCCTTCCCGGAACTGGACATGGATAAGGTTATCCGGATGTGTCTGATCCATGATCTAGGCGAGTCTTTTACCGGTGATATTCCGGCCTTTGACAAACATTCCGACCATCGCGTGCTGGAGCAGCAGCTGCTGAATACCTGGATCGAAACCTTTCCGGAGCCTGCAAAAACCCAGTTTGTGCAGCTGTTGGCTGAAATGAACGCCATGCAGACCGACGAAGCACGGTTATATAAGGCGTTGGACAATCTGGAAGCGGTGATCCAGCACAACGAAAGCGATATTTCCACCTGGCTGCCGCTGGAATATGATCTGCAGCTGACCTATGGCGCAGATAAGGTGGGATTTTCGCCCTATTTACAACAATTGAAGGCAGAAATTGACCATGTGACCCGGCGGAAGATCGCAGAGGAGGGGAACCGATGAAAGAACTGCACGAATACACCGCGGTGGAGCTGCGGTCGCTGCTTTTGAATGGCACCATCACCGCCGAGGGACTGACCCGGTACTATCTGCGGCGGAT
>CAZVRM010000069.1:0-4915 GCA_964629605.1 uncultured Oscillospiraceae bacterium | reverse complement strand
TATACCTCCGACGATATGCCCAACGGCTTCAGCTCCCGGGGCGGGCAGGTGCATTGTGCCTACAATCCTAATCACGATCCCAGCGGCTCCAGCACCGGTTCTGCCGTGGCGGTTTCTGCAGGTTTCTGTGCGGCTGCCGTTGGCACAGATACCTGTTTTTCCATCGTGGGCTGCGTCACCGAGCACGGGATCACCGGCTTTAAACCGGGCTGCGGCTCGCTGCCCGGAAAGGGCATCATTCCCATTGCCACCACCATTGACACGGCAGGCCCCATCACCAAAACAGTGGCTGACGCCATGCTGATCTATGGCGGAATGGCTGACAAGCAGATCACTGTACAGCCTGCACATATCAAGGGATTGCGCCTTGCGGTGAATACTTATGAAATGGATCAGGTATCCCACATGCAGCTGGATCATTATCAGAACCTGCTGGATGCCCTGCAGGAGGACGGTGCCACCGTTACACAGGTCTGTCACCCCAATTCACCCCATCAGCGAATCATCCACCGCTGCGAATTCCGGGAGGATCTGGAGCGGTATCTGGCAAACACCACCGTTCGCCGGGGTACGCTGGAGGCTATCATCAAGGGCTATAAGGCCGATTCCGAAGTGCGGATGCCTTACGGCATCAACATTCTGGAGAATGCCATGGTGCACTCCCGGGATTTGCCCATCTATGCAGAGGCTTTGGCCGAACGGGCAAAAACCCGGGCGGCTCTGCTGGAGGAATTGAAGAATGTGGATGCCTGCATCATGACCGGAGACACCAACATCATGCACTTTACCGGCCTGCCCTCCATTGCACTGCCTTTGTGCATGGGGGAAGACGGGGTGCCTCGGGGCATCATCCTCTACGGTGCTGATGAACGCCGACTGCTGGCGGCAGCCCAGGTTATCGAGCGGTACTGTCCCGGCGCGCAGCCGCCGCACCTTGATTAAACAGCAAATCTGTCGTATAATGTAAAAATTAACATAACAGGAGGCCATTTCTTATGAAAAATAAAGCCCTGGAAAATATGAGCCGGGAACAGCTGGAAGAACTGATCCAGATGTACTGCAAAAACTGGCTGGCCATGGACGGCGTCTGGTTCCAGTCTGTGGAAAAGAAGTTCGGTATGGATGAGGCCATGGAGCACGATGTGAACATCTGGAGTCAGTTCACCGTTATCGAGGCCAAAAAGATCAAGGCATTTCTGCAGCTGCCCGACCGCGCCGGCCTGGATGGTCTGGAAAAGGCTCTGCAGCTGCGCTTGTATGCCAACATCAACCGGGACGAGATCCTCCGGGAGGGCAACAAACTGATCTATCGCACCCTGGACTGCCGGGTGCAGTCTGCCCGCAGCCGCAAGGGCATGGAATGGCATCCTTGCAAGCCTGTGGGTGAGACCGAATACAGCGGCTTTGCCAAGGTCATCGACGACCGCATCACCTGCCGCTGTATCAGCTGCTATCCCGACATTACCGACAAGGGCTGCGCCTGCAGCTGGGAATTCACCCTCAACGACTAAATGGAGATTTACGGAACCTTTGGCCCCAGCTGTACCCGGCTGGATGTGCTGACCGAAATGTTTCAGGCCGGTATGTGCGGCCTTCGGCTCAATCTTTCCCACCGCTCACTGGCAGAAAGCCGGGAGTGGCTGGAACTGGCGCAGCAAGCCGCCGGAGCCTGCGGCAGAACCTCTCAGATTTTGATGGATCTGCAGGGACCGGAACTTCGGGTAGGCGCGGACGGCCTGCCGCTGGAATTGACGGAAGGAGAGACCCTGCCGCTGGGCGCCTTGCGCCTGCCTGCCCAGCTTTTGCCCCGTTTACAGCCGGGACAGGAGCTCTTGCTGGATGACGGCAAGCTGCAGGTGCTGGTGCAGCCGGAAAATACCTGCCTTGTGCTGCGCGGCGGCACGCTGCTGCCCAGAAAAAGCGTTGCAGCCCCCGGTGTTTCGGTGCAGCTGCCCACTCTGACGGCAGAGGATCATGAAAACCTGCGCCTTGCACCCTCAATGGGGGTCACCGGCGTGATGCAGTCTTTTGTCCGGGGCAGGGAAGACCTGCTTGCACTGCGAGCGGCACTGAAACAATACGGCGGCGAGCACATTCGAATTTTCGCCAAGGTGGAAAATCGACAGGGGCTGGAAACCCTGCCGGACTGGATCGATCTGGCCGACTGCATCGTGATCGCCCGGGGCGATCTGGGCAACGCCATGCCCCTGTGGCAGCTGCCGGCCATCCAAAAGGGCATCGCAGCGCTGTGCGTTGCCCGGAACAAGCCCTTCTTGGTGGTGACCCAGCTGCTGGCTTCTATGGAAAACTGCGCAGTACCCACACGCGCCGAGGTCAGCGATATTTTCAATGCCGTGCTGGACGGTGCCTGGGCGCTGATGCTCACCGGAGAAACGGCAGCCGGAGCCTATCCGGCACAGGCCATGACCTATCTTTGTAACACTGTGGTGGAAGCCATGCGCTTCCTGCAAATGGGAAAGGAATAATCTATGGATTATATTGAAGTACGCACCGAAACCACCCACGACGCTGCCGAACTGCTGGCCGAACTGCTGGCAGAAATCACCGGCGGCGCACAAGTGGACGATCCCCAGACCATCGAGGACTTCGTCAACGCCCCCGTCAAGCGTTGGGATTACATTGAGGAGCAGCTGTTTGATAACCCGCAGCGCAATCCTTCGGTCAACTGCTATCTGCCGCCCGACGAGGAGGGCGCGCGGATGCTGCGGGAGATGGGTGAACTGCTGGCGCAACTGAAAAATCAGGATGAAAGCGGCTTTTACGGCAGCCTGAAGATGGATGTTTCTCAGGTCAAGAGCGAGGACTGGGAGAACAACTGGAAGCAGTATTACAAGCCCTTTAATGTAGGTGACCGTCTGTATGTATGCCCCAGCTGGGAGCAGGCCGACCTGCCCGAGGGTCGCGTGCTGCTGACCATGGATCCCGCATCCTCTTTCGGTACCGGCTCCCACGCCACCACCCGGATGTGCATGGAGCAGTTGGATCAGCTGGATCTGGATGGCGCAAAGATCCTGGACGTGGGCTGCGGCAGCGGTATTCTGGCCTGTACGGCTCTGCTGCTGGGCGGCAAGCACGCTCTGGCCTGTGACATTGAAGAGAATGCCATGAAGGTCACCGCCGAAAACATGGACAAGAATCACCTCAGCGGCCTGCGCTACAGCACCCGCTGCGGCAATCTTCTGGAGGACGAAAGCCTGCGGGACGAGTTCACTGCAAACGGCCCTTACGACGTGATTCTGGCCAACATCGTGGCAGACGTGCTCATCGCCATGTCCCAGTATCTGCCCGGTTGGATGACTGCCGACGGTCATCTGATCCTTTCCGGTATTATCGACACCCGTGCCGAAGAGGTGCGTCAGGCCTTCAAAAAGGTCAATATGGTCATCGTCAACGAGATCGCTCGGGACGGCTGGGTGATGCTTTGCTGTAAAAAGGGCGGAGCACAGGAATAAAATTCCTTAAAGAGTTCTTAAATTTCACTTTTTCCATGGACAAATCGTTACCGATTTGTTATAATCTATCAGTGCGAGGAGAATCACCATGCGCTTTTTTGTGACAGAAGATCGAATCTGCGGCGACCTGATCGCGCTGGAGCCTACCGATGCCCAGCACGTTTCCCGGGTTCTGCGGATGCAGCCCGGTGAGGAGATCACCGTTTGCTGCAGCAACGGACAGGCTTATCTTTGTGCTCTGGAGCAGGTAGGGAAGACCGAGGTCACAGCCCGCATCCTGTCTCAGGAGGACTATAACAATGAGCCGTCTGCCTTTGTTACCGTCTATGCCGGTCTTTCCAAAGGCGATCGGTTCGATTATCTGATCCAGAAGTGTGTGGAGTGCGGTGTGTCCCACATCGTGCCCTTTACCTCGCAGCACTGTGTTGTCCGGCTGGAAGGCAAGGACTATGAAAAGAAGCAGCAGCGTTACGCCCGCATCGCGCTGGAGGCATCCAAGCAATGTCAGCGCTCCCGGGTGGTGACGGTAGGGGAGATCGTTCCCTTTGACAAGGCGCTTCAGGCAGCGGCGCAGGCCGACTGTCAACTGTTTCTTTACGAGAAGGAGCAGCAAAAGAGCCTGTCCACCGTGCTGAAATCTGCACAGGGCAGCCAATATTCAGTGGTTACCGGTCCCGAGGGCGGCTTTTCTGAAAAGGAAGCCCGGTTGGCGCAGGAAGCCGGACTTTCCTGTGTTTCTATCGGCCCTCGAATTTTGCGCTGTGAAACGGCTCCTGTAGCCGCACTTTGCGCCATTATGTATGAAACCGGCAACTTTGACATCGGAGAGTGAGTTTTTTGAGCGAGAAAAATAAAAAGAAACGACAGGAACAGGATCTGATCACCAAGCGAATTCTGGCGATTTTTCTGGTTGTTGTAGTGCTTTTGTGGGGAATGTCCTCCCTGTATGATATGATGACCTTCGGCAGCACCTTTATGCAGGGGCAGCTGGTCAATAACAGCGTGATGGCTGTGAGCGGTCTGGCTGCACTGGTTTCCTTTGTGGTTTATTTTACGGCAAAGAAACGGGGAACCCTGCGTACCGACCGGGTGATCAACAGTGGCTTTGTGGCGCTGTGCCTGTTGGTGGTGTGTGCCTGCAGCTTCATTCTGGCTATGGATTATTACAACGGTATGCACATTCTGTATATCTTCCTGCCGGTGATCGCCGTTTTGTTCCTGGTTTATCATGTGTATGAGCGTCAGTTCTTCACCTTTTGTGTGGTGGAGGCCATGGCCATCGCAGCCGCTTATTGCTGTTATGTGAATGCCTGGGAAAAGACTCCCGTGCTGGTGCTGTCCTTCCTGCTGTGTCTGGTTCCTATGGCACTTTCCGTGCTGCAGAGCGAAAAGCTCAAGACACTGTCCGAAAAGATTCTGGGTAAGCAGTATGACAAGCGCTA
>CAZVRM010000068.1:0-7601 GCA_964629605.1 uncultured Oscillospiraceae bacterium | reverse complement strand
TGGCGGTGGAGATCGGCCGCGTCTTTGACGAGAACATCACCATGATGAGCTATGAAAATCTTGGTATCGGCCGTCTGATCTATCAGCTGCCCACCACCCTGTGCGAGATGTTCCTGTCCGAGGTCTTCAAGAAGGGCTCGGTGGACTCTCTGGACGAGGAGACCCTGTTCACCATCCAGAAGTTCTTCGAGAACAACCTGAACGTTTCCGAGACCTCCCGAAAGCTGTTCGTCCACCGGAACACCCTGGTGTACCGTCTGGAAAAGATCAAAAAGCTCACCGGTCTGGATCTGCGGGAGTTTGACAATGCCATCGTTCTGAAGGTGGCGCTGATGGTCAAGCAGTACCTGCGCTCCAGAGAGAATTTCAACTAAATCACTGCTTTTTGGGCACAGGACATCCTGTGCCCATTTGCCCATGTCCGGGCATTGTAACGATTTTGTAAACATTTTGGTTTGACGATCGCAAAAGGAGAATCTATGCTCAAGCTTGAGGATGTATTCAAGACATATGAAAACGGCACCAAGGCGCTGAAGGGCATCAATCTGACCATTGAGGACGGCGAGTTCGTCTTTATCGTGGGTCCTTCGGGCAGCGGCAAGTCCACCATCATCAAGATGATGACTGCCGAGGTGCGCCCCACCTCCGGCAAGGTGTCGGTAAACGGGTACGATATTGGAAGCATCAAGCAGCGGGAGATCCCCTATCTGCGCCGCACAGTTGGCGTGGTGTTCCAGGATTTCCGGCTGATTGAAAATAAATCGGTCTATGAAAACGTGGCCTTCGTCATGCGCGCCGTGGGCACACCCCAGCGGCTCATCAAAAAGCGGGTCACCTATGTGCTGGATCTGGTGGGCGTGCTGCACAAGGCGCGGAGAAAGCCCTGTGAGCTTTCGGGCGGCGAGCAGCAGCGGGTTGCCATCGCCCGTGCGCTGGTGAACAATCCCGATGCCATCATTGCCGACGAGCCTACCGGCAATCTGGATCCCGCTCGTTCTCTGGAGCTGATGATGCTGCTGGAGAAGATCAACAGCATGGGCACCACCGTGGTGGTGGTCACCCACGCTCGGGAGATCGTGGATCAGTTTTCCAAACGCGTGGTTGCCATCGATGGCGGTATGGTGGTCTCCGACCGAATGGGTGGTTATTATCAGCGCCCCGACCTGACTAAGCTCACCGAAGAAGCCGTTCAGCAGGCAGCCTCTTCGGCACGCCGCCGTCAGGCGATCGCCCAGCAGCTGGGCGTTGCGGTGGAGCCCCAAGCCCCGGCACAAGAGAAAGAAGCGCCTGCGCAGGATGAAGCGCCCCAGCCTGCGGTACAGGAGCAGCCCAAGGCTGCACCCCGCCGTCTGGAGGATTTCAGCATCGACGACCTGCTCCACTTTGGAGAGACATCCGATGAGGAGGTGCAGGCATGAGCAAGAAGAGCAGAAATCAGAGCAACCGCAAGGCGGGCTTCGCCTACTATGTGCGGGAGGGCTTGTCCTCGGTGTTCGTTCACGGCTTTACCAGTCTGGCGGCCATGCTGGTCATCGCCGCCTGTCTGATGATCACCGGCACCTTTGCGCTGGTGGCCTACAATCTGGATCTGCAGATCCGGGAGCTGGAGGGTAAGAGCGAGATCGTCATCTACATCGATGAAAATGTCAGCCGGGACAATGCACTGGAACTGGGCAAGAAGATCCGTGCCCTGGACAACGTAAAAACTGCCGATTTTGTCACCAAAGAGCAGCTGTTTGAGGATTATCTGGATTCGCTGGGCGAGGATGCCTATGTGATGGAAGAACTGCGGGATGACAACCCCCTCCGGGACAGCTATCAGATCACCATGGACGATGTAAGCCGTCACGCCGAAACGGTGAAGGCGCTGGAAAACATCAACGGTGTTGCCGCCAGTTCCTCCATGCAGGAGGTGTCCGAGCGGCTGATCCAGATCCGTCAGGTGGTCAATTTGATCTCCTATACCATGGTTGCCCTGCTGGGCGGCGTCAGCGTGTTCATCATCGCCAACACCGTCAAGCTGGCCATGTTTGCCCGCAAGGAAGAGATCGCCATCATGAAGATGGTGGGTGCCACCAATCATTTTATCCGTGCACCCTTTGTGGTGGAGGGTATGTTCCTTGGTCTGAGTGCCGCAGCACTGGCCTTTTTCGTCCTGTGGGGCGTTTATGCCTATGTATCTGCCCAGCTGGCGGAGGGTACCGCCATTTTGACCATGGTGGCCTTTGCCACCGTGTGGAAGGAAGTGCTGGCAATCATGCTGGGCTCCGGCCTGCTGCTGGGCGTGGGCGGCAGCGTCATCACCATCCGTCGTTTCCTGAAGGTGTAAGCTTATGAAACAGAAAAAGACTGCATATGAGCGCAAGCTGAACCGCAACCGCAAGATCATTTCTGCCGTTGCCATTTTGCTGGCTGCCTTGATGATCGGCAGCGTGCTGCTGTCGGCGCTGCCGGCCTTCGCCATCACCAAAAGTGAGGTGGATGCGCTGAAAAACAAGGTCAACGAGGCAACAACCAAGAAAAAAGAGCTGAAAGATCAGCTTTCCGCCATTTCGGGCGATATTTCCGCACTGGAAAAGCAGATCGCTCTGCTGGACGGCCAGATCGAAGCGCAGGAGGACGAAATTGCTGCTCAGGAGGAGCTGCTGGCACAGCTGGAGCTGCACATCGAGGAAAAGACCATCGAACTGGCAGCCAGCGAGCAGGAGCAGGCCGACCAGTACGCCCGTATGAAGGAGCGCGTCCGGTATATGGCCGAGAATGGCAACAACAGCTACCTGTCCATTTTGCTGGCTTCGGACAGCTTTGCCGATTTCCTCAACCGCTGGGAGATCGTACAGCAGATCTCCGTCCGGGACGAAAAGCTCTTTGCGCAGCTGAAGGCCATCCGGGACAAGGTATCTCAGGAAAAGCTTGAGCTGGAGGAAGCGCAGGCCGACGCCCAGGCCACCAAGGCACAGATGGATGCCAATATGGCTGAGCTGGAGACCCAGCGGGAGGCCAAAATCACCGCCCAGAAAAAGGCTGAGGATCAGAAGGCCTCGGTGAACGAGGCCTATGCCGACATGATCGAAAAAGAAGAAGAACTGATGGAGGCCTATAAAAAGGCCGCCGCCCAGCTGGCTGCCCAGAATACCTATGTGGGCGGCAAGTTCATGTGGCCTCTGCCCGCCGCCAACAACGTGATCACCTGCAAATACGGCTACCGCACCCACCCGGTCACCGGCAAGTATAAGCTGCACACCGGCATCGACCTGCGTGCCTCCACAGGTACCAAGGTGTACGCCGCCAATGCAGGCACCGTTACCACTTCGGGCTACAGCTCTGCCTGGGGCAATTATATCATCATCAATCACGGCGGCGGCTATACCACTCTGTATGCCCATTTGAGCCGCCGAAACGTATCCAAGGGCGCAACGGTCAAGCAGGGCGATGTGATCGGCCTGTCGGGCAACACCGGTTACAGCACCGGCCCCCATCTGCATTTTGAAATCAACAAGAACGGAAGCTCCTACGATCCCCTCACCGAATTCAAGGGCTTCAATTATGTGTTCAAATAAGAGGTATTCATGAAGAAACATTCTGTACGCATCTCCACAGCGCTGATGCTGATGCTGCTGGCTGTGGTTTGCACCTTCAATATCACCTATTTTACTGCCACTGAGTACTACAACAGCCGTCTGGACGAGCTGGAGGAGATGGAGACCCGCTACAGCAAGCTGAAAAGTGTGGCCGACATCGTGGACAAGTATTTTGTGGGCGAGTATGAGGAGGCAGACGCCATCGAAGGGGCTTTGGCCGGTTATGTTGCCGGTCTGGACGACGTCTGGTCGGCCTATTATACCGCCGAACAGACTGCCGCCATTGAAGAGGACGAGGCCAACCAGTACGTGGGCATCGGCGTGACCTACAGCACTGCCGCCGAAAGCCTGTATCAGATCACCGCCGTCACCCCCGGTGGCCCTGCCGATCTGGCGGGAATTCTGCCCGGTGACAAGCTGCTGACGGCAGCCGGCGTGGATGTGAACACGCTGGAGACCGGCGACGATCTGGCAGCTCTGGTAAAGGGCGAGATCGGCACGCAGGTGACCATCGTGGTGGATCGTGCGGGCGAGCCCCTGACCTTCAACATCACCCGCGACGTGATCTATACCTACAGCGTCACTTCCCGGATGCTGGAAAACAACGTGGGCTATATCGCCATTGCTGATTTTGACAGCAATGTGGACGACGAATTCCGGGAGCATCTGAACACCCTGCAGGAGCAGGGGGCAGAGGGCTTTATCTTTGACGTGCGCAACAATCCCGGCGGCTATGTCAGCGTCATGCACGATATGCTGGACGGCCTGCTGCCCGAAGGCCCGGTCATCACCATGGTGGACAAGGCCGGTCAGGAAATGCCCCTCACCTCCGATGCAACGATGCTGGAGATGCCCATGGTGGTGCTGACCAACGAATATTCGGTGTCTGCCGCCGAGTTCTTTGCAGCAGCACTGCAGGAATATGATGTAGCCACCGTGGTGGGAACCAAGACCTCCGGTAAGGGCTATTCTCAGCAGACCTTCAATCTGAGCGACGGCTCCAGCGTTCATATTTCCACCACCCGATACTATACCCCCAAGGGCAACAGTCTGGCAGAGACCGGTGTCACCCCCGATTTGATCGTGGAGCTGCCGCTGGAGGATCTGAACCTGCTGCTCAGCGGAAAGCTGGCTGACAGTGAGGATGAGCAGCTGCAGAGCGCCATGAAGGTCATCCAGCAGTTGATTGCCGCACTGCCTGCTGAGGGGGATGGTACAGAAACCACCACCACCGAGACCCCCGCTGAATAAACCAATCTTTACCGCCATAAACTGAAAGCAAATGCTTGGGTTTATGGCGGTGATTTTTTATGTTTGGGGTACTGACTGTAGAGATGCTGGAGGATCTGCCGGCCGGTCGGCGGACGGCGTTGCGCCTGCGTCCGGCCAAAGGACAGGTGTATCGGGAGGAACTCTTCCGGACTGCCATGTTTTGCCATGGAAATGTGACCCTTTGTGCCGGGTGGAGCGAAAAGCTGCAGAAAAAGCGGGTGGGGGAGGCTCTTTTGCAGCTGAAGGCAAGGGGCGTCCGGCAGGTGGTACTGCCCCGGGACTGGTGGGAGGCGGCAAGGACGGCTCAGCTTGCGCCGGTGGAAGAGCGTCCGGCGCTGGAGGCCTGCGGCGCACAGGCGGTGCTGGAGGCCTGCCGGGGGCTGAAGATCCCGGCGGGGGAGACCTGCCTTGCGGTGTACGGTACACGGATCTCACCGCTGGCCTCCATGCAGCTGCTGACGCTGGCAAAAGCCCTGCGTACCCTGCGGATCTACGGCGAGGGCAATGAACCGCTGCGGGCGCAGCTGTGGCGGGGCTGCGGTATCGTGGATCGGGGGCCTATGCCGGAAAACGCTCCGGTGCTGGCGCTTTTGCTGCAGGGCGGCGTGGTGCAGGGACAGCCCCTTCTCACGGTGGATCTTTCTGCAGGTACAGGCGCGCGGGAAGACACCTTTTGGACGCCCCAACTGCTCCTCCCACAGGGCGCCCGGGCGAAATTGCCGGAGGGCGCTTCGGCGGCAGCCTTTGGGGCGGCGCTGTTGCAGACGGGAGCGCTCCAGTCACGGGAAATTCATGTTTCCCGGCTTGACATCCCTGCCCCCACACAATATAATAAGGAAATAGTGGAAAATTGTTTCTAATTTTAAAAAATCTTTGTAATACATTTAGGGGGACTTGCCATGCAGAAGCAATATAAACTGACCAAAGAGCGCCTGGAAGAACTGAAGGCCGAGCTGGAGCACCTGAAAACCGTCCGTGAGCACGAGGTTGCCGAGCTGATCAAAGAGGCCCGCGGTTTCGGCGACCTGTCCGAAAACAGCGAATACGATGAGGCGAAAAACGAGCAGGGCAAGCTCTACTCCCGTATCGCCGAGCTGGAAGCCATCATTCCCAACGCCATCATCATTGATGATCTGGCTGCCAGCGACAAGGGCGTTTCTATCGGCGCTACCGTCACCGTGCTGCGTCTGGACAACAATACCGAGATGGAGTTTACACTGGTTGGCTCTCAGGAGGCCAATCACAGAGCCAAGCCCATGCGCCTGTCCGATGAATCTCCCTTCGGCAAGGCCGTGATGGGTCACCACGAGGGTGACACCGTCACCGTGGAGGCTCCTGCCATGAGCTTCCAGCTGAAGATCCTGACGATTACCCGATAAAAAGAGGATAAAAATATGGAAGAAAACAGAGAAGTGCTGGCGGAAGCCACACAGGAGGAGCTCAACGACCTCCTTCAGATCCGCCGTGACAAGCTGACCGCTCTGCGGGAAGCCGGTATGGATCCCTTTGAGCGGGTGCGTTTTGACCGCACCTCCAACAGCCAGGAAATTCTGAACAACTTTGAGCAGATGGAAAATCAGGAGGTCTCCATCGCCGGTCGTATCATGTCCAAGCGTGACATGGGCAAGGCCTCCTTCAGCCACATCCAGGATCAGCAGGGCAAGATCCAGATCTATGTGAAGATCGATGAGGTGGGCGCCGAACAGTATGAGTGGTTCAAGAAGCTGGACATCGGCGACATCGTGGGTGTCAAGGGTATTGTGTTCCGCACCCGCCGGGGTGAGATCTCCGTTCAGGTGAAGGAGTATACCCTGCTGAGCAAGAGCCTGCTGCCCCTGCCCGAAAAGTATCACGGCCTGAAGGACGTGGATACCCGCTACCGTCAGCGCTATGTGGATCTGATCGTCAATCCCGAGGTGCGCGAGACCTTTATCAAGCGTTCCAAGGCCGTCACCGCCATCCGCGGCTATTTTGACAACCTGGGCTATCTGGAAGTGGATACTCCCGTTCTGAATACCGTTCAGGGCGGCGCCACCGCCCGTCCCTTCGTCACCCACCACAATGCACTGGATATGGATCTGTATCTGCGCATCGCCACCGAGCTGTATCTGAAGCGCTGCATCATCGGCGGCTTCGACCGGGTGTATGAGATCGGCCGTCTGTTCCGCAACGAGGGTATGGACACCACCCACAACCCCGAGTTTACCACCATCGAGTTCTATGAGGCCTACACCGACGTGAACGGCATGATGGAGCGCACCGAGGGCCTGATGAAGTACGTCTGCGAGAAGGTCAACGGCTCTATGGAGCTGCCCTTTGGCGACGTGGTCATCGATATGGGCGCTCCTTTCCGCCGTGCCACCATGGTGGAGCTGGTCAAGGAGTATTCCGGTGTGGACTTCGAGCAGATCACCGATCTGGAAGGCGCCATCGCCGTGGCCGAGGAGCACCACATCAAGGTGGAAAAGAAGCACAAGTGGGGCGACATCGTCTCCCTGTTCTTTGAGGAGTTCTGCGAGGACAAGCTCATCCAGCCCACCTTTGTGCTGGAGCATCCTGTGGACATTTCTCCTCTAGCCAAGCGCGACCCCGTCAAGACCCATATGACCCAGCGTTTCGAACTGTTCATCAACGGCAAGGAGTACGCCAACGCCTTCTCCGAACTGAACGATCCCATCGACCAGCGTGAGCGCTTTGAGAACCAGATGAAGCTGCGCGCTCTGGGCGATCTGGAAACCAGCGAAATGG
>CAZVRM010000067.1:3642-7603 GCA_964629605.1 uncultured Oscillospiraceae bacterium | reverse complement strand
GTTGGTGTCGCTCATGACGCGGGTGAGCAGATAGCCCACCGGGGTCACGTTGTAGAAGGAGAAGGACAGGGTCTGCAGATGGTGGAACAGCTTGTCCCGGAGATCACGTCCCAACAGCATCTCGATGCGCATGGAGTTGCGGGCAAAGGCCACCACCGACAGGCACTGGAGTACGATCACGCCCAGATAGGTCAGGGCATAAGGCCGCAGGCCGGACAGGGTGTCGGGCTCGATGAAGTTTGCGATGGCATACCGCTGGAACAGGGGCAGTACCACGTCCACCAGCGCGCACACGCCGTTGAACAGCAGCATTCCCACAAAGTCCCAGCTGTAGGTGCGGAGGAAGGGCAGCAGCCGCTTCCAGATCTTGAGGTCAAAGGATTTGGTATAATCCTGCTCGTCAAAAGCCGCCATTACTGCTCGCCTCCTTCCAGAATGAGCGCCCGGTCGTCGGAGCGCATCTGAATGTCATAAATATCCTTATAAATGCCCGGGCGGGAGATCAGCTCCTGATGGGTACCCAGATCGGACACCTTTCCGCCGTCCAGCACCAGAATCCGGTCGGCCTGCATGAGGGTGGTGATCCGGTGGGACACCAGAATGACGGTAGCCTTGTCCAGCGTTTCCCGGAGGGCGGTGCGGATCTTGGTGTCGGTCTCGGCATCCACGGCAGACAGAGAGTCATCGAAAATCATGACAGGCGCCTGCTGCATAAGCATTCGGGCGATGGCCACACGCTGCTTCTGACCACCAGACAGGGTGACACCCCGCTCGCCAACCACCGTATCGTAGCCGTCAGGGAAGGCGGTGATGGCATCGTCCACACAGGCGATGGAGGCTGCCCGGCGCATCTCCTCGGGGTCGGCCTTGGGGCGGGTGGCACAGATGTTTTCGCCAATGGTCTGGGAGAACAGGAAGGGCTCCTGCAGCACCAGACCGATGTTGCGGCGCAGGGATTCCCGTTTCATGGTGCGGATGTCCACGCCGCCCATGGTGATGGTGCCCTGACCATCCTTCAGGTCATACAGACGATCCAGCAGATGCACCAGCGTGCTCTTGCCCGAGCCGGTGCCGCCCAGAATGGCGAAGGTTTCGCCCTCCTTGATGGTGAAGGACACATCCTGCAGCACATCCAGTCCTTCGTAGCCAAAGGTTACGTGGTCAAAGACAATGTCACCGCAGACAGGCTCTACCGCATCGGGCGCATCCTGCTCCTCCTGAGCGTGGAGAATGTAGCCTACACGATCCAGCGACACGCCGGCCTTGGACATTTCGGACAGCACACGTCCCAGCGAACGCACCGGCCAGGCCAGCGCCTCGTTGTAGGCGATAAAGGCCATAAATGCGCCCAGGGTCATGCCGCCCTCCACCGTTTCCACGATGCCGCACAGGATGATGACCATCACCTGCAGGGAGGTCATCAGCGTGCCGGAAGCCCAGTAAACCGACAAAAGCTTACCCAGTTTGATCCAAAGCTGGGAAAAATGATGATTTTTTTGATGGAATTTGTCCTCTTCGTACTTTTCACGGCCAAAAGCCCGCACCACGCGAACGCCGGTGAGGTTTTCCTGGGCGCAGGTGGTCAGATCGCCTTCGGCTTCGTCAGCTGCCTTGAAGCGGGTGGAGATTTTGGCGTAAAATACGCCCGAGGTGATACCCACGATGGGGATGAACAGCAGCGCCACCAGCGATAGCTTGACGTTCATGGAGAACATGATGGACAGGTACAAACAGATCAAAAAGACGGTACGCACCACTTCCACCATCTGGTTGCACACAAAGCTGCGGATCACGTCCACATCAGAGGTGCAGCGCTGGATGATGTCGCCGGTGGGGTGCGCCTTGTGCCAGGCAAAGGTCAGGTGCTGAATGTGCCGGTACAGGTCGTCACGGATGGCCTTTACATAGCTTTCCGAGCCCTTTGCCAGATTAAGCCGCTGACCAAAGCTGCACACGCCCCGGAGTACGGCCACCAGCAGTACGCCCACGGCGGCGTACCACAGCGCCCGAAGGGGCTGCTGCTGCAGCGACTCCCAGCCGATCACATTCTGCACCCAAAGGGGCAGGGAAGTGGCCTCCTCGCCAAGGATGGAGTCCACCGTGATCTTGATGATCTGGGGTGTCAGCGCGTTGAGTGCCATGCCCAGACAGGCACACACCAGACCGATGGCGAAATACTGCCAGCAATGCCGCAGGTATCGGGTGATCAGGCTGGTTTTCTGCCTTCTGGACAGCTTAAAATTGGGTTCCATAGAGAAACACTCCTTTCGGACGGACGCAAACAAAAAGCGCCCTCTGATGTGCTCAGAGGGCGCAAAATCAGCAGAAAGCAGGCAAGGTTATGCCAATGCTGCGGTGCACAAAATGACCTCTGAGACAAAGCTTGTAACGGAAACATTGCTGCGGTTGTTCATTCTGTGCACCTCCTTTCTGGTATTGTTTGGTCGTCAACATCCTCAGTATAGCCTCACAGGAAACGCTTGTCAAGCACCAAAAATAAAAGAACGCCGGTACCCAAGCGAATACCGGCGATTTTTTACAATGTTAAGGCTGAACGATGTAGTCCAGCGTAGAGCCTACGGGCGGCAGCGAGGGCTGAGTCAGCAGCAGACCCACGCGGCATTCGGTATCGTCCACCGCGTCTTCCACAGCCGAGATGTCGGCTGTAAAATCGGTGGCGGGCAGGTAGAGAATGTCAAAATACTGTGCCAGCTCAGCCACATCCTGTCCGGAAGTGCTGTCCAAAAGGTCGGATGCCGCTGTTTCGGTGAGGATCAATCCCAAAGGCAGGTCGGTGGCTTCCCGCAGCTGACGCGCCAGCTCGGTGAGGGCGCTCTGTCGGGAGGGCGTATCGCTGTAGTCGATGAGCTCCAGCTTACCTACGTTGGGGTAATGGAAGTTTTCCAGAACTACCTGCTCAAAACCGGCGGCCTCACAGGCCTCGATCATGGCCACCAGGCAGGACAGGGTGTCCTTGCCTGCCGGGTCGAACCAGGCGGTGTATTCCCGATCCAACCAGGTTGCACCGCTGCCGGTGTGCAGAGCAGAGCTGCGGTAGCCGGTGCGAGGACGCACATTATCCCGCAGGGCAGAGATCACGGCGATTTTAGGCACCTCCACACCCTCCAGCGCCTGCAAAAATGCCTCGCTGTCGGGAGAAACGCCGTCCTTTACCGTGTCGTCGTTCAACAGTGCCATGCCGTCGGGCGTTTTGACACGCAGCGCCATTTGGACATAGCTGCCTTCGCTGATCCGGCGCAGCGCATCTGCACGATCAGCCAGCAGAGCGGTGCCGTCCAGCAAAAGGGCTGCCGTTTGTTCCAAAACCACAGGCTCGGACTCCACCGGTGTGGTGGGCTGGTTGGACTGCTGGGACTGTCCGGGAGTGAGTGCATCCTGATTGCCCGGCTGAGGGGCTTCGATTTCCAACTGGATGTCGTCAGGATTCAGCGGGGGCTCATCAGCTGTTTGCTCCTGCTGGGAGCCAAAGGGGACGTGGAAGCCGTTGGAGGTAAACACCACGGCATCCTGCAGCAAAAAGAGAGCGGCCAGACCTATCACGATCAGCAGCAACAAGACTAAAAGGATAATCTTGATCCGGTTCCGCTTTCTTCGGCGGGAACCTCTGTAACGGTCGTAATAAGCCATAGCCGCTCTCCTTTCAAAAGTTCAGTAGGGGATTTGAGCGCTTAGGCCTTGACTTCCTCGGAAACGGGAGTCTCGATCTTGGGAGCGCGCAGGTTGACGATCAGCTTGCGGGGGCAAACGGTGGCGCACAGGCCGCAGTTCACGCACTTGCTGTAGTCGATCTTAGCCAGGAAGTTGGTGATGGTGATGGCTTCCTTGGGGCACTTCTTGGCGCACAGGGTGCAGCCGATACAGCCGATATCACAGGCGGCACGGGTGTCAGCGCCCTTCTGGGTGTTGTTGCACTTGATGAAGACCATCTGCTTGGCGGGGA
>CAZVRM010000067.1:0-3632 GCA_964629605.1 uncultured Oscillospiraceae bacterium | reverse complement strand
AGCGCAGGCGCCGCAGGCCACGCACTTTTCGGGATCCACAACGGCAACGCCGTCGACCACATGGATGGCGTCAAACTTACAGGCAGCCACGCAGGAGCCGTAGCCCAGACAGGCGCTGGGGCAGGCCAGAGGGGTGCCGGCCACCTTGTTGGCGGCGTCACAGGTCTTCAGACCATCGTAGTTGTACTTCTTTTTGGCGTTCTTGTCACCGCCGCAGCAGTAGACATGAGCCACCATCTTTTCGGCAGAAGCAGCCTCGACGCCCATGATGGCAGCGATCTTGGCGTGGCACTCAGCGCCGCCAACGGGGCAGGCAGTGATCTTGGCGTTGCCTGCGACGATCTCGCTGGCGCAGTTGGAGCAGCCGGCGTAGCCGCAGCCGCCGCAGTTAGCACCGGGCAGAACGGCAACGATCTGGTCGATACGCTCATCCTGTTCCACGTAGAAGATCTTAGCAGCGAAGGCCAGCACAGCACCGAACACGCCGCCCAGGATGCCCAGAACGGCAACGGCGAAGAAAATGTTCATGAAATCCAAATTCATAACTCAGTGTGCCTCCTTTACCAAATCTTCATGCCGGAGAAGCCCATGAAGGCCAGAGCCAGCAGACCGGCAGTGACCAGAGCGATGGGGAAGCCTTCAAAGGACTTGGGATACTCGGCAAAACGCAGCTTCTCGCGGACGCTGGCGAACAGCACGATGGCCACCAGGAAGCCGATACCGCCGGTAACGCCGTAAACCACAGACTCGATGAAGTTGTAGTTGTTCTGAGTGTTCAGCAGAACGACGCCCAGAACGGCGCAGTTGGTGGTGATCAGAGGCAGGTAGATACCCAGAGCGTTATACAGGCTGGGCATGCCCTTCTTCAGGAACATTTCCACGAACTGAACCAGAGCGGCGATGACCAGGATGTAAGCCAGGGTCTGCAGATAGCCCAGGTTCAGGGGCATCAGAACCCACTCATTGATGACCCAGCACATGGCAGAGGCCAGACCCATAACGAAGATAACAGCCATACCCATACCGGCAGCGGTGTCCATCTTCTTGGAAACGCCCAGGAAGGGGCAGCAGCCCAAGAACTGGGAGAAAATGAAGTTGTTGATCAGGATCGCGCCCAGCGTGATCTCAAGCAGTTTGGTAAAATCCATTATTTCACTTCCTCCTTCTTAGACTTTTTTTCCTCGCTCTTGCGGGAAGCATACTGCATCAGAGCGATCAGGCAGCCCAGAGTCAGGAAGCCGCCGAAAGGCAGGGTCAGGATGCTGGCACCAAACTCAGAGGGGAAGATCTGGATACCGGCGCCGGTGCCGTCCAGGCACAGACCCTTCACGGGATCCAGCAGACCGCCGCCGAAGGAGCCGCTGCCCAGGAACTCACGGATAACGCACATGATCACCAGAACGATGGTGTAGCCGATGCCCTGGAAGATACCGTCCAGAGTGGAGGCAGCGATGGAGTTCTTGGCAGCAAAGGCCTCAGCGCGGCCGATGATGATACAGTTAACGACGATCAGGGGGATAAACACGCCCAGAGCAGAGGACAGGGCGGGAATGAAGGCCTGCAGCAGCAGGTCAACGATGGTAACAAAACCGGCAATGACGACGACGTAAATGGCAATACGGATGTCATTGGGGATGACCTTACGCAGAGCAGAAATGGCGATGTTGCAGCAGGTCAGGATGATCAGAACGGACAGACCCATACCGACGCCGTTGAACAGGCTGGTGGTGATGGCCATGGTGGAGCACATACCCAGCAGCTGCACCAGAACGGGGTTTTGGGTCAGCAGACCTTCTTTGAATTGCTTTTTCACATTCATAATGTAATACCCTCCTTAACCCACGGTCTTCACAGCGTTCTGTGCGGCAGTGACACCGTTACAGATGGCGCGGGAAGTGATGGTGGCGCCGGAAATGGCCTCGATCTGGCCGCCGTCCTTGGTAACGGCAGCAGAGGGGATGCCCTGGAACTGGGCACGCCAGTTTTCACCTGCAGCGCTGGCGGCACCAGCGATAGCGCCCAGACCGGGAGTTTCACCGTGATCCAGCACGGAGATACCGGTAACGGTGCCGTCGGCAGCAATGCCGGTCAGCATGGTGATGGAGCCCTGAGAACCGGAAACGGTGCACTGGACGACCCAGCCCTTATCGCCAGCCTTCTTGATGAAGTCGACGGTCTGGTCGCCGCCGGTGTATTCCACGTCGGTGTACTCGTCGGCAGGCAGAACTTCGCTCATAGCAGTAGCCAGCTTTTCAGCAGCAATGGCAGCGATGCGGTCAGCGGTGATACCGTTGACCAGACCCAGGCACAGAGCAACAATGGCGCTGACAGCGAAAAGGATCACAGCGAGCTTTACGATTTTATTCATTTCGCAGCCTCCTTCTCAGCCTTGGGAGCCTTCACGGGCTTGACATAGCCGAACTTCACAGGCTGGGAGATTTTTTCGATCAGGAACACGCAGCAGTTCATGATCAGGATGGCGTAGGAAACGCCTTCAGGATAGGAACCAAAGTAACGGATCAGAACGGTCAGAACGCCGCAGCCGATACCGTAGATGATCTGACCCTTGGGGGTGACGGGAGAGGAGGCGTAGTCGGTAGCCATAAAGATGGCGCCCAGCATCAGACCGCCGGACAGCAGCTGATAAGTCATCCACTCAATGCCGGAACCGGCCTTGGGGAAGATCAGGGTCAGCACAGCCACAGTGCCGATGAAGGCAACGGGGATGCGCAGGGAAATGACACGGCGATAGACCAGCCAGATGCCGCCAACCAGCAGAGCCAGGGCGGAAACCTCACCGATACAGCCGCCAACCATGCCCAGAGCGGCGTCAGCCATGCTCACATCGGGCAGCTTGCCTTCCTTCATGAAGGACAGGGGGGTAGCGCCGGTGACCACGTCGGCGGGAGTGCCGAACAGGGGCAGAGAGGTGCGAACCTTGCACCAGGTGGTCATGAACACGGGATAGGAAGCCATCAGGAAAGCACGGCCGCCCAGAGCGGGGTTCATGAAGTTCTTGCCGATGCCGCCGAACAGGGACTTGACGATGACGATGGCGAACAGATCGCCGATCAGCACCATCCACAGGGGAGCGGTAACGGGCAGGGTGTAAGCCAGCAGCATACCGGTAACCACAGCAGACAGGTTGCCGACAGAGCAGGGCTTCTTCAGCAGTTTGTTATAGAGCCACTCGAAAAACACAGAGCCGATGACGGACACAGCGGTGACCACCAGAGCACGGGCGCCGAACACGAAGATGGCCAGAGCCAGAGCGGGGATCAGACCGATGATGACATCCAGCATGATCTGCCGGGTGCTGTCCTCACTGCGGATATGGGGCGAGTTGCTTACCTTGACTTGAGAAAGATCGTACATATCGTTTCGCCTCACTTCTTCTTACGCGCATCCATAACGCGCTGTTTTGCCACCAGAATGCCCTGCATCAGAGGCAGCTTGGCGGGGCACACATAGGTACAGGCGCCGCACTGGATGCAGTCCAGGGTGTTGTAATACTCCAGATCAGCAACCTCACCCTTGGAGGAGCACTGATAGATGTAGGTGGGCATCAGATGCATGGGGCAGGCGTCGATGCACTTGCCGCAGCGGATACAGGAGGGATTCTCCTCGGTGGT
>CAZVRM010000066.1:0-7686 GCA_964629605.1 uncultured Oscillospiraceae bacterium | reverse complement strand
ATGCACACAACCCCTGTCATTCCGAGCCAGTTGACAAACTGGCGTGGGAATCCGTACCGAACTCCTGTGGGAAACGGATTGCCACACCGTTCTGAGGAACGGTTCGCAATGACAGATTGCATTTTGCAACGCGTCTTTGTCTTTTTTTACTTGTGCTTGGGATCGTCAAAATCCCGGATGATCTCTTCCACCTTTTCATCAAAGACCATCACCTTGCACTCGTTGAAAAAACACATCCGGATGGCGAAGTCCTTGGCGTCCTGCAGGTCGTCGCTCTCGTAAAACTTCACCATTTCGCCGCCGCTGTATTTGTCGGTCATTACCTGGTATCGCATCGTTCAAAAGCCCCTTTCGGTTAATGGCGTTATTATATCATGTCTCATTCCATCTTGCAAGGCGCACCGGTTCCATGGTATAGTATATCCACCAAGGAGGGGTGCCCATGACCTTTCAGCCCATCGACCTTTCCCGCTGGGAGCGGCGGGAGTATTTTGCGCACTATATGACTGCCGTGCCCTGCACCTATTCCCTGACGGTGCCGCTGGATGTGCGCGGGCTGGAGGGCGTACCCCTCTACCCTGCCCTGCTGTGGGCCATCACCGGTGCGGTCAACGCTGTTCCCCAGTTCCGCACCGGCATGAAGGACGGTGTGCCGGGGATTTTCCACACCATGCACCCGGCCTATACCGTGATGGACAAGGAAAGCAAGCGGTTTTCCTCCATCTGGACGCCCTTTTCCCCCATTTTCGGGGAATTTCTGGAGCATTACCGGGAAGATGTGGCCAAATACGGCTCGTCGGGACGGCTGTTTCCCAAGGAAGGTCAGCCGGAAAACTGCTTTGATGTGTCCATGGCGCCCTGGCTGGACTTCACGGCCTTCAACCTGAACCTGCATGACAACCAAAACTACACCCTGCCCATTTTCACTCTGGGCAAGCTGGAAGAAACAAACGGTAGGCGCGTTCTGCCGCTGGCCATTCAGGTGCACCATGCCGTCTGCGACGGCTATCATGTGGGACTGTTTCTGGAGCACCTGCGAAACACCCTTGAAAACAACAACTGGAGGATACAAGTATGATGAATTGGTACGCCGTAAAGGTTCTGTACTGTGTTCGCGTCAACGGCGAACCGATGGAGAGCAAGCTGGACGCTCACTACCATGAAGATGAGTTTTATGAGGAAAAGCTGCTGCTGGTTCAGGCAGAAGACGCCCAGAAGGCCGCTGACTGGGCTGCAGAACGCTGCCGCCGGGACGATAACACCTATGTGAACCGCTACGGTCAGATGGTCTACTATCGGTTCTATGACTGGCTGCAGGTGGACGAGATCCGTCAGGCCACCCTGCACAACGGCACGGTGGCAAGCACCGCCACCTACCGGATGCCCAAGGGCACCAACCCCGAGCAGATCATCGCACAAAAGTACGAGCCCTGTGATGCCGGTGAGCTGTTCCCCCTCCATATCATGGAGGGCTGGGAACACTCCAACGCCAAGCTGTAAGAAAAAAGCGCGTTGCAAAATGCCACACCCTGTCATTCCGAGCAAAAATGCCGCCTAATGGCGGCATTTTGCGTGGGAATCCGCATCTTTTGAACGAGAAAACGGATTGCCGAGGCCTGCTTCCCAGGCCGCGCAATGACAGGCCGCATTTTGCAACGCGCCCTTCTTTTTTGTTTTTACAGCAGGTCTGCCATTTCCAGAATGAGCTTTTCGGTCTTTTCCCAGCCAAGGCAGGGGTCGGTGATGGACTTGCCATAGATGCCCTCGCCGATCTTCTGGGTGCCGTCCTCAATATAGCTTTCGATCATCAGACCCTTGACCATTTTCCCCACCTCGGGGCTGTTGCGACGGCTGTGGAGCACCTCCCGGGTGATGCGGATCTGCTCCAGATACTGCTTGCCCGAGTTGTTGTGGTTGCAGTCGATGATGACCGCCATATTCTCCACATTCTTCTCCTCATACATCTTGTGCAGGCGGATGAGCTCCTCAAAATGATAGTTGGGCTGGCTCTGTCCGTGCTTGTTCACATAGCCGCGGAGAATGGCGTGGGCAAAGGGGTTGCCCTGAGACACCGCCTCCCAGCCGCGGTACACAAAGGTGTGGCTGTGCTGTGCCGCCATGATGGCGTTGAGCATCACGCTGTAGTCGCCCGAAGTGGGGTTTTTCATGCCCACCGGCACGGTCAGGCCGGAGGCCGTCAGCCGATGCTGCTGATCCTCCACCGATCGTGCGCCCACCGCCACATAGCCCAGCAGATCGTCCAGATAGGCGTGGTTTTCGGGGTACAACATCTCGTCGGCGCAGGTGAAGCCGGTCTCGGCCAGGGTTTTCAGGTGCAGCTCCCGGATGGCCAGCAGACCCTTGAGCATATCGCTGTGCTCCTGAGGGTCGGGCTGGTGCAGCATACCCTTGTAGCCGTCGCCGGTGGTACGGGGCTTGTTGGTATAGATGCGGGGGATGATATAGATCTTGTCCTGCACCTGTTCCTGCACCCGGCGCAGGCGGGAGATATAATCCAGCACAGCGTCCTGCCGGTCGGCCGAGCAGGGGCCGATGATCAGCAGAAATTTGTCATCCTTGCCCAAAAGAATGTCCCGGATCTCTCCATCCCGGCGCATCTTGATGGCATCCAGCGCGGGTGTGGTGGGCAAAAGCGCCTTGATGGCGTCGGGATTGGGCAGTTCACGCAACATATTCAGATTCATAGGTTCCTCCCCCAATTACAGCTGGTCAGCCAGCTCCAAAATCAGCTTTTCGGTCTTTTCCCAGCCAAGGCAGGGATCGGTGATGGACTTGCCATAGACCCCTTCCTCTACCTTCTGGCAGCCGTCCTCGATGTAGCTTTCGATCATCAGACCCTTCACCAGCTGCTTCAGGGAGGGCTGCAGACGGCGGCTGTGGAGCACGTCGTTGGCAATGCGGATCTGCTCCAGATACTTCTTGCCCGAGTTGGAGTGGTTGCAGTCCACGATGACGGCGTGATTCTCCAACTGGAACTTGTCGTATTCCTCCTGCAGCCGCAGCAGGTCTTCGTAGTAATAGTTGGGCTGGGTCTGACCCAGCTTGTTCACATAACCCCGCAGAATGGCGTGGGCACAGGGATTGCCGGAGGAATGCACCTCCCAGCCCCGATAGGTAAAGGTGTGGTGGTGCTGTGCCGCCATAATAGCGTTGAGCATGACGGAATTATCGCCTGAGGTGGGGTTTTTCATGCCCACGGGGATGTCCAGACCGGAGGAGGCCAGCCGATGAGCCTGGTCTTCCACCGACCGTGCGCCGATGGCAACATAGTTCAGCAGATCGTTGAGGTACACATAGTTTTCGGGGTACAGCATCTCGTCGGCGCAGGTAAAGCCGGTCTGCACCAGAGTCTTGAGATGCAGCTCCCGGATGGCCAGCACGCCACGGAGCATATCGCTGTGCTGCCGGGGATCGGGCTGGTGGAACATACCCTTATAGCCGTCGCCGGTGGTGCGGGGCTTGTTGGTGTAGATGCGGGGGATGATGTAGATCTTGTCGGCCACCTGCTCCTGCACCTTCCGCAGACGGGTGAGGTAATCCAGCACGGCGTCCTGCCGGTCAGCCGAGCAGGGGCCAATGATTAGCACAAAGCGGTCGTCCTTACCGGTAAAAATATTGCGAACGGTGTTGTCCCGCTGCTCCTTCAAGGGTTTGAGGTCAGAGGGCACCGGCATCAGCGCCTTGACGGTATCGGGATTGGGCAGCTCCCGGACAAATTGCAGATTCTTTATCATAGCAGTTTACTTCCTCTCGTCTTGTTTCTCCAGTGCTTTTCTGCGAAGGGTGGAACGGCGCATCACGTCCCGCATGGCCTCCCGGTCACCTGCCGCCAGCTGCTGCCGTATGACGGCAAACTGGGCGGCAAATTGATCCATCTGCTCCAGCAGTGCCTCCCGGTTGGCCAAAAACAGCTCGCTCCACATCTCGTCGTTGATCTTGGCGATGCGGGTCAGATCCCGGAAGGAGTCGCCGGTGTATTTTTCCAGACCCTCGATGTCGTTGCAGGTCATGAGAGCTACGGCGATGGCATGGGTCAGTTGGGATACGAAGCCGATCATTTCGTCGTGCTTTTCGGGACTCAGCCGGGAGACCCGGGCAAAGCCCAACACCCGCCCCAGTTCTTCACAGGCCTCGATGGCCTGGGGGGTATTTTGATCGGTGGGCGTGACGATGTAGTTGGCGCCCCGGAAGATCTTCTCGTCGGCGTTTTGCACGCCCAGCGTCTCCCGGCCGGCCATGGGGTGTGCGGCGATGAACTCCACGTCCTGCCGCAGCATTTGCTGTACCGGCTCCACCACGCAGTTTTTCACGCCAGTGACGTCGGTGATGAGGGCGCCCGGCTTGAAGTGCTGCTGGTTTTCCGCCACCCAGTCCAGCAGAGTCTGGGGATACATGGCCAGCACCACGAAATCGGCGCGCCCGATGATGTCCGGGTCTGGGAATGCCGCGCCGCCGTCGATGATGCCCTGCTCCAGAGCGTAATCAATGGTGCTCTGGCTGCGGGTGACGGCCTCCACCGTGTAGCCCTGCTTTTTCAGGGCTTTGGCATAGCTGCCGCCCAACAGACCCAGACCCACGATGAGGAACCGGGTATTTTTTTCAATCTTCATGGAGTTCCACCTCCACGCCCAGAGTCTTTATGCAGTCAAAGAAATGGGGGAAGCTCTTGCTGACCGCCTGTGCCCCCTGGATACTGCCGCCCAGTTTGCTGAGCAGCAGGGACAGCGCCATGACCACCCGGTGGTCGTTGTGTCCGGACAGAGGCTGGGTGGGCGCTTTCAGCTGTCCGCCGGGAATGGTGATTTGGTTGTCCTCCAACACACACTGCACGCCCAGCTTTGCCAGCTCCTCTGCCATGACGGCGCCCCGGTCGCTCTCCTTGATGGCCAGCCGCCGGGTGCCGGTGAGGGTGGCGCCATGGTTGGCTGCCGCCAGCGCCATCAGCACCGGCCCCAAGTCGGGACACTGCTGAATATCCAGCGTGGGACAGCTATTTTGCAGCATTTTATAATACTTTCGGTATATTTTATCACCCTGTAAACTATTTTCAATCAATCCGGAGGCCGTTACATCCCCCTCCAGCAGAGAAAATCCCTCCAAAAAGGCGGCGTTGCTCCAGTCTCCCTCCACCACGGTATCCACCGGCTGATAACGCTGACCGCCGAAAATCCGCAGAGTGTTGTCGTCAGTCCACACCGATTCCACACCAAACATGGCCTGCGCCTGCCGGGTCATCTCGATGTAGGGACGGCTCTCCACCGGGGGGATCAGGCTCAGCACGCTGCCCGCAGGCAGCAGGGGCAGGGCAAACAGCAAGCCGGAAATAAACTGGGAGCTGACGTCTCCGGGGACGGTGAACAGCCCGGGCTGTAAAGGCCCGCGTAGGTACAGCTTGTCCCCCTCCTGCCCGAACAGCAGGGTGCGTTCCCGGCACAGGGTCTCATAGACGCCCATGGGGCGCTCCATCAGTCTTCCTTCACCGGTGAGGGTGACCTTTTGCTTTCCCAACAAAAACAGCGGCACAAAGAACCGCAGGGTGCTGCCGCTTTCCCGGCAGGAAACCACCTCTTTGGGGCTGGAAAACACGTCGCCGCCCCGGAGGGTGACGGTGTCCCCCTGCCAGTCATACTGCACGCCTATGGCGGCAAGGCAGTCCAGCGTTGCCATCATGTCCTGCGAGGGGGCGATGCCCTTCACCTGACAGGGGCCGCCCGAAAGTCCGGCGCAGATGAGCATCCGGTGTCCCATGCTTTTGCTGGGGGGTGCGGCTGCAATTCCCTTTGCCACACCGGGCTTGAACTCAGCCCGCATAATGTGCCTCCAGCCGGTCAATGGCTCGCAGATACCCGTCGGTGCCCAATCCGGTGATGGTGCCGATGCAGGCCTGCCGGATGAAGCTCACCTGCCGGAAATCCTCCCGCTCCTCCACCTTGGAGATGTGGATCTCCACCGTGGGGATGGACACCGACTTGACGGCATCCAGAAGGGCCACACTGGTGTGGGTATAGGCGGCGGGGTTGATGACGATGCCCTCCACCTTGTCAAAATAGGCCTGCTGGATGGCATCCACCAGCGCGCCTTCGTGATTGGACTGGAAAAAGGACACTTCATGGCCTTTTTCGTCGCAATATTTCTGAATTTTCTCCAGCAGCTGCTGATAATTCTCTTTTCCGTAATGTCCCGGCTCCCGGATGCCCAGCAGATTCAGGTTGGGACCGTTGATGACAAGCAATTTCATATCAGATCAGGAACTCCTCTCGGATGGCAGCGGCCACCGTGTCGGCATCGCCGTTGACGGGGATGCGGGTGTCGGCAGTGACATTGTAGCGGGTGTACCGCTCCTCGTAGCGGCGCTCCAGCGCCTCCCGGTCACGGGACAGGGGACGGTCATCGGTGGGACAGATGGCCTCCACCGGACGATCCAAAAAGTACAGTCGTCCGTTCTGCCGCAGGCGGCGGACGTTTTCCTCCCGCAGGATGGCTCCGCCGCCGGTGGCGATCACCAGACCGGTGCGCTGGGACAGCTGAGCGATGACCTGACTTTCCAGATCGCGGAAATGGGCTTCACCCTTCTGGGCGAAAATATCGGCGATGGGCTTTTTTGCCGTCCGAATGATCTCGGTGTCGGTGTCCACAAACTCCCGTCCCATCTGTCGGGCGAGGATCTTGCCCACCGTGCTTTTGCCGCTGCCCGGCATACCGGTGAGGACGATGTTCTGCTTCTGTCCGTGGATCTGGCGATAAACGGTGTCCAGCGCACCTTCGGGCAGCTTTTCGCCCAGAAAATGCTCACAGGCCACGGCAGCCTGGGCCACCAGCATATACAGGCCGCTCTGTGCCCGTGCCCGGTTGTCCCGTGCCTGCAGCACCAGCCGGGTGCGCAGGGGGTTATACACCGCGTCCAGCACCCCCTCCAGCCAGCCGAACCGGGACAGATCTATGGGCTGTCCGTCGGGGTTGGGGTACATCCCGGAGGGGGTGGTGTTGATGAGGATCTGCACCGGCAGACGCTGGGCTTCTTCATAAGTAATGGCATCTTCCTTACCGGAGCGGCTCACCCGCTGTACCGAGACTGCACCCAGATCCTTTGCCACCGCCATGGCGGTCTTGGAGGTGCCGCCGGTGCCCAAAATCAGCACGGTTTTGCCCTCCAGCGACAGGCCTGCGTGGCGGATGAGCGCCACCATGCCGTCATAATCGGTGTTGTAGCCATACAGCTTGCCATCCCGGTTGACGATGGTGTTCACCGCGCCGATGGCCTTGGCCTTCTCGTCGATCTCGTCCAGATAAGGGATGACCGTCTGCTTGTAAGGGATGGTCACATTGATGCCCTTGAAGTCCCGCTTCTGCAAAAAACCGGGAACCTGGGCAGGGGTCAGCTCGCAAAGCTCGTAGGTATAGCCCGCCAGTTTTTCGTGAATTTCCTTGGAAAAGCTGTGGGGCAGCTTTTCGCCGATCAAACCGTATTCCATAGCTTCTCCTTTCTTATTCTGCCAGCCAGTCGGTACCAAACCGCAGGGCCAGCGCGTCGCACAGCACCAGCGCCGTTACGCTGTCCACCACCACGGCTGCCCGGTGAACGATCACCGGATCGTGACGGCCTTCCAGCGAGAGGGTGGCGTTTTCCTGTTTTGCCATATCCACCGTTTCCTGCTCCCGGAAAAT
>CAZVRM010000065.1:2679-7743 GCA_964629605.1 uncultured Oscillospiraceae bacterium | reverse complement strand
GCTGCCGACAATCAGGTTTCCATCATCACAGGCCCCAATATGGCCGGTAAATCCACCTACATGCGCCAGGTAGCCCTCATCGTTCTGATGGCCCAGATGGGCTCGTTTGTGCCTGCCCGCAGTGCCCGGCTGGGCATCGTTGACCGGGTGTTCACCCGCATCGGCGCCAGCGACGACCTGGCTTCCGGCCAGTCCACCTTCATGGTGGAAATGGCAGAGGTGGCCTCCATCCTGAAATACGCCACCGCCCGCAGTCTGCTGATTCTGGACGAGATCGGCCGGGGCACTTCCACCTTTGACGGTATGTCCATCGCCCGGTCGGTGCTGGAATATGTTGCCGACAAGAAAAAACTGGGCGCCCGCACGCTGTTTGCCACCCACTACCACGAGCTCTGCGAGCTGGAAGGTCTGGTGGACGGCGTGAAAAACTACAATATCGTGGTGAAAAAACGGGGCGACGACATTATTTTCATCAAAAAGATCGTTCCCGGCGGGGCGAACGACAGCTACGGCATCGAGGTTGCCAAGCTGGCCGGCCTGCCCGAGGCGGTCATTCGCCGTGCCAAGGCCGTTCTGCAGGAGATCGAGACCCGTCAGCCCCAGGTTTTGCCCTCTTTGGTGGAGCCCCGGGAGCCCGAAGAAGATGACGGTCAGATCACCCTGGGCGGCTTTGCCGAAAAGGCCATCATCGACCAGCTGAAGGCCGTTTCTCCCGATACCCTCAGCCCCATCGAGGCGCTGACCTTACTTTATCAACTGACCAAGCAGGCAAAGGAGTGTTGATATGCCCCAGATCTTTCAGATGCCGCCCCAGCTGGCCAACCTGATCGCCGCCGGTGAGGTGGTGGAACGCCCCGGCTCGGTGGTCAAGGAGCTGGTGGAAAACGCCGTGGATGCCGGTGCAAAGCGCATCACGGTGGAGATCAAAAACGGCGGCGTTACCTATCTCCGGGTCACCGACGACGGCAAGGGTATCCTGCCCGAGGATGTGCGCACCGCCTTTTTGCGACACGCCACCTCCAAGGTGCGCACCGAGGCCGACCTGAATGCCATCGGCACGCTGGGCTTCCGTGGTGAGGCGCTGGCCGCCATTTCTTCGGTGGCAAAGGTGGATCTGTTCACCCGCACCCGGGACAACACCGAGGGCGTACAGATCACCATCGAGGGCGGCGAAGAGACCGGCTATGGCGAGACCGGCTGTCCGGTAGGCACCACGGTGGTCATCCGTGATTTGTTTTTCAACGTGCCTGCCCGGGCGAAATTCTTAAAAAAAGATGCCACCGAAGGCGGTTATGTGGAAAATATCGTCACCCAGATCGCCGTTTCCCAGCCCCAGGTGGCTTTTAAGCTGATCAAAGACGGGCGTGAGAGCTTTTCCACCCCCGGCGACGGCAAAATGCTGTCGGCGATTTACGCCACCGGCGGCAAGGATCTTGCCGGACGGATGCTGGCGCTGACCTCTGACGTGGGCGAGATCCGAGTCAGCGGCTTCGTTGCACCCCCCGAGATCACCCGTGCCACCCGCGCCCAGCAGAATTTCTATATCAACGGCCGCTGGGTGCGCTCCAAGCTGATGACAGCGGCGCTGGAGGAGGCCTATAAAGGCCGTCTGATGACCGGCCGCTACCCGGTGTGCTATCTGCAGCTGAACGTCCATCCCTCGGCGGTGGATGTGAATGTGCATCCCGCCAAGCTGGAGGTCAAGTTCTCCCGGGAAAAGGAGATCTTTTCCGCCGTGTACCACAGCGTCATCTCGGCGCTGGAGGGGCGGGATCATCTGGCAGAGCTGAAACGCGCAGCCCGTCCTGCACCTCGGGAGGATCATCTTACCGGGCAGCAGCAGACCCTGCCCCAGACCAGTCCCAGAGCGCCGATGAATGGGATCACCATCCAGTATTCTCACGGTGCCTTTACCGTGCCCGAAAAGGCCGGCGAGAGCCGCCGTGCCGTGGCGCAGAGCCAGTTCCCGGCCTATAATGTCCCTGCCAAAACCCAGCCCAAAGAGGTGGAACAGCCGGTACGGCTGGTCAAGCCCGAATTGGATCTGCCCAAGGCGGAATCTTCCCGGCCTGTGGCTGCGCCGCCCTATAATATGGGGGCTGCAAAGCCTGTTGAAACACCTGCTGTAAAGGAACAGCACATTACAGCGAAAATCCCCGAAAAACTGCCCGAAATTCCCGTGGAAGCCCCGAAAATCCAGCCCGAAATCGAAGAAAAGCCCCTGCCGGAGGTGCGGGTGCTGGGCGAGGCCTTCCATACCTATATTATCGCAGAAGACAAGGACGGTTTGTGGCTCATCGACAAGCACGCCGCCCACGAAAAAATGCTGTTTGACAAACTGAAACAGGAGCTGGGCGATATGCCCTCCCAGCTGCTGCTGGCCCCCCAGCCGGTGACCCTCAGCCAGACCGAAAAGGCTGTCTGTCTGGAAAATGCCCACCTGCTGCGGCAGGCCGGTCTGGTGGTGGAGGACTTTGGCCGGGGCGCGCTGCTGGTGCGGGAAGCCCCCATGTATCTGGCGCCCGAGGACATCCCCTTTGTGCTGTCCGACATGGCAGGCCGCCTGCAGTCCCACCGTGGTACCGAAAACGAGCTGTTGGAGGAACTGCTGAAAAGCATGGCCTGCAAGGCGGCGGTCAAGGCCGGTATGGTCACCGACACCGCAGAACTGCAGACCTTTGCCCAGACCGTGCTGGCAAACGACTCGGTGCGCAACTGTCCTCACGGACGGCCCTGCGTCACCTATGTCAGCTGCTATCAGCTGGAAAAACTGTTCAAACGAATCGTATGAGTCAGAAAATTGTTGTGATTTGCGGCCCCACCGCATCGGGCAAGACCGCCCTTTCCATCGGGCTGGCAAAGGCCTTTGACGGCGAGGTGGTGTCTGCCGACTCCATGCAGATCTATCGCCGGATGGACATCGGTACGGCAAAGCCCTCCAAAGAAGAGATGGACGGCGTGCCCCATCATATGCTGGACGTGGCCGAGCCGGGGGAGGCCTATTCGGTCTCCCGCTATGTGGAGGAGGCCACCGCCTGCGTGGAGAATATTTTTTCCCGGGGCAAGCTGCCCATTATCTGCGGCGGCACCGGCCTGTATATTGACGGTCTGATCCGCGGAACCGACTACCAGCCTGCCGGCACCGACAACGGCATCCGGCAAAGGCTGGAAGGGGAGTGGGACGCGCAGGGGGCAGAGGCCATGATGGCGCGCCTTGCCGCCGTCGACCCGAACAGCGCCGCGCGGCTTCACCTTTCCGATAAGCGCCGGATTCTCCGGGCGCTGGAGGTCTATCTGGCTACCGGCGAGACCATCACCGTCCACAATGCCCGCACCAAAGCCATTCCGCCCCGGTACGAGGCCGTGATGATCGGCCTGAACACCGAACCCCGGCAGATTCTCTACGATCGCATCGACCGCCGGGTGGGGGTCATGCTGGAGCAGGGGCTTTTGCAGGAGGTGCAGAGCCTTCTGGAGGACGGCCTGCTGGAGGGGACTGCCGCCCAGGCCATCGGCTACAAGGAGCTGCTGGCCTATTTCCGGGGAGAGATGACGCTGGAGACCGCCGCCGATCTGATCCGGCAGAAATCCCGCAATTACGCCAAGCGGCAGCTCACCTGGTTCCGCCGGGACGAGCGGGTAAAATGGATCGTCTACAACGCTCCCGAAGCGGCGCAGGCCGTTTTACAGGAAGCGACAAATTATTTAAACCAAACCCTCTATAATGGTGGTGTCAAATCCTAAGACTTCGTGTCTTAACAGAAAAGGGGACTATCATTATGGAAAACAAGAGCAATCTTCAGGACACATTTTTGAACGAAGCGCGGAAGGAGCGTATGCCCTTGACCGTCTTTCTCACCAACGGCTTTCAGCAGCGCGGCACCATCGTGGCCTTTGACGGCTACACCGTGCTGCTGCAGTTCGAGGGGAGACAGTATCTGGTCTACAAGCACGCCATCTCCACCATCATCCCTCAGCGCTGCCTGCGGCTGATGCAGGAGGGATAAATCCGCGCTCCAGCACAAGGAGCATCCATGAAAAAAGCAAGAATCAGTACCCTGTTCACCGTACTGGCTTTGATTGCGGTGGGCATCTACATCCTATATCAGGTGACGGCCAACCTGACCCAGCAGATCCGCACGGTGGACGTGCTGGAGGTGACGGTGGAGGACAAGATCTCCGCCCGGGGAATGTTCGTCCGGGAGCAGCTGGTGGTCAAAGCCGGTGACCGAAGCGGTACGGCAGAATATCTGGTGCAGGACGGCGACAAGGTCGCCAAGGGGCAAAAGCTGGCCGTCTTCTTTGAGGGGGACGCCGCCCTTCAGGCCTATTCTCAAGCCGATGCACTGGAAGAACGGCTGGCGGCGGTGGAATATGCCTATTCCATGATCACCAGCGGCGTGGACAGCCAGAAAATGGATCAGTTGATCTTTGACGACATCGCCGCCATCACCGAAAGCCTGTCCCAGGGGGATGCCAGCCGTGTGGGCAGCGATTACAGCGCGCTGCAGCAGCTGGTGGTCAGCCGGGGCGCTACCGAGGACGACAAGGCGGCCTTTGAGACGCAGATCTCCCAACTGAAGCAGGAACTGTCGGCCTATCAAAAACAGTATTCGGGCGGCAGCAGCAGCCTGTGTGCCCCCGATGCGGGCTATTTTGTGGGCGGACTGGACGGCTATGAAACCCTTTTGGTTCCCGAATTGCTGGACTCTGTGAGCCCGCAGGAGCTGCAGACGCTGCAGCCCCAGCCCCAGGAGGGTGTGGGCAGCATCACCACCGGCTTCCGCTGGTATTATGCCGTGGTGCTGGACAAGGAGCAGGCCGACAAGCTGCAGCAGCGCACCTCTCTGGAGGTCTATTTCCCCGAGCTTTCCACAAAATCGCTGCAAATGCAGGTCAACCGCCTGGAAACGGTGGGGGAACAGAGCATTCTGGTGCTGGAAAGCACCCGGATGGATCCCCTGTTCCTCACCGCCCGGGAGCAGGACATCGACATCGTGGTGGGTCGCCACAGCGGTCTGAAGGTGCCCTCTCAGGCGCTGCGTCAGCAGGACGGGGAATGGG
>CAZVRM010000065.1:0-2669 GCA_964629605.1 uncultured Oscillospiraceae bacterium | reverse complement strand
TTCGTGCTGGACGGCAGCGTGGCCTCCTTTAAGCCCATCACCTGGAATTACAGCACCGAAAGCTATTTTCTGGTGCCCTGTGCAGCCTCCTCCAAGGAGGGGTTGTTCCGCTATGACCGTGTCATCGTTCAGGGGCGAAATCTGGCCGACAACAAGGTCATTCAGTGACTTTTTGCCGAAAAACGTGAATCCACTGGAAACTTTTCCCCCAGTACCTTGACAGTGGGCGGAAAAAACGTCATAATAAAATAAATATAGATATATCGTGGAGGGGTGGGTCTTTGCCCACTTTGCCAGTTTGACTGAAAGGAGTCATCATATGAGCTTTATGGACGATCTCAAGCGCTGGGCCAAGGGCGAGGACGACGACGAGCTGGAAGAGGAGCTGGAAGCCGTTTCTGCCGGCTCCGGCCGCAGCCGTACCGTTAAGACCGAGGATGAGAGCACCGTCAACATCCCCGTCACCGACTTCCGCCGCAGCAGCAACAATAAGGTGGTCAATATCAATGCCACCACCCAGCTGTCGGTGGTGCTGGTCAAGCCCGAAAAGTTTGAAAATGCCGTGGACATTGCCGACCATCTGCGGGACAAGCGCACCGTTGTACTTAATCTGGAGCAGACCAACAAGGACGTTGCCCGCCGTCTGGTGGACTTCCTCAGCGGCGTTACATATGCCCAGGACGGCAAGATCAAAAAGGTTGCCAACAGCACCTTTATCATCACGCCCTATAACGTGGACATTCTGGGCGATCTGATCGACGAGCTGGAAAACAACGGTCTGTATATCTAAAGGAGACCGTCTGTGAACAGTATCAATGCCCTGGTGCGCAGTCTGGCACTGCTGCTGATCGAAGTGCTGCAGACGCTGATGCTGGTGATGGCGCTCATGTCCTGGGTGCCCCAGCTTCGGCAGAGCAAATTGTATTATATGATCTCCATGGTGGTGGAGCCGGTGATCGATCCCTTCCGCCGCCTGCTGTATCGTATCCCCGGGATGGATCGCTTTCCGCTGGATCTGTCCTTTCTGGCAGCCTGGATGGTATTGTCGTTACTGGCCGGGCTGCTTTGACGCGTCTGTAAAGATCAATAATATAAGATAGAAATAGAGGGGGTTATTTCATGCTGACTCCGCAGGAGATTCAGGATCAGAAATTCGAAAAAGCCGTATTCGGTGGTTATGACATGGGCCAGATCGACAAGTTTCTGGACGCCGTACTGAGCGACTACACATCTCTGTATAAAGAAAACGCCGCGCTGAAGGCCAAAATGCGTGTTCTGGTGGACAAGATCGAGGAATACCGCGCCGTGGACGAGGAACTGCGCAAGACCCTGTATAATGCCCAGATCGCCGCAAAGGATACCGTCAGCCGTGCCCAGGCCGAGGCCGAGCGCATTCTGCGGGATGCCCAGTCTACTGCCAGCCGCAGTGTCACCGACCTGCAGAGTCAGATCACGGAGGAAGAGCAGCGTCTGGAGGACGCCAAGCGCCAGAACGCCGCCTATGCGGAAAAGATACGCAAGGCTATGGAACTGGGTATCCGTCAGATGGAAGAAGTTTTGGAAATGTCCAAGACCGAGCCCAAGGCCGCTCCCACATCCCAGCCTGCACCTGCCGCCCCCGTTCAGGAGACGGTGAGCCAGGCCACCACCATCTTTGAAAATGTGGTTCAGGCCATGGAGCTGGAGGAACCGGTCAGCGAGCCCCAGCCCGCTCCCGATGCTGAAGAGCAGGGTGTTGCTCTGGAGCGGGAGACCGAAGCGCAGCCCGGGGAGCCTGCCGCTTCTGCCGATCCCAAGAGCGACACCGCCCGCATCTATGGCGACAGCCCCTTTACCCCCAAGCCCCGCTTTAATTTCAACGATATGCGCTTTGGCAAGGAATACGACGCTGAAAGCGATAACGAGTAAAGAACGATAAAACGCAAATCAGGAGATAAAAGAAGAATGGAATACAAAGCAACGCTGAATATGCCCAAAAGCGGCTTCCCCATGCGTGCCGGTCTGCCCCAGCGGGAGCCCCAGATGCTGGAGAACTGGAAGAAGATCGACGTTTATAAAGCCATGGTTGAGAAGAATGCAGACAAGCCCCGGTTTGTCCTGCATGACGGCCCTCCCTTCTCCAACGGTTACATCCATATGGGTCACGCTCTGAACAAGACCCTGAAGGACTTCATCACCCGTTCTCACGCCATGATGGGCTATTTCACCCCCTATGTTCCCGGCTGGGACAACCATGGTCTGCCCATCGAGCGCGCCATCGAAAACTCCAAGAAAAAGCTGAATAAGGATATGTCCGTGCCCGAATTCCGCAAGGCCTGCGAGGACTTTGCCGAGGATTTCATCCAGAAGCAGATGGAAGGCTTCAAGCGTCTGGGCGTTGTGGGCGACTGGGAGCATCCCTACCGCACCATGGACAAGCACTTTGAGGCACAGGAAGTCAAGGTCTTTGGCCGTATGTTCGACAAGGGCTTTATCTACAAGGGTCTGAAGCCCGTCACCTGGTGCCCCTTCTGTGCCACCGCCGTGGCCGAGGCCGACATCGAGTACAAGGATGATCCCTGCACCTCTGTTTACGTCAAGTTCCCCATGAAGGACGATCAGGGCAAGCTGGAAGGCTATGACAAGAGCAAGCTGTTCTTCGTCATCTGGACTACCACCATCTGGACCCT
>CAZVRM010000064.1:5198-7743 GCA_964629605.1 uncultured Oscillospiraceae bacterium | reverse complement strand
CCCACCCCTGCCCGGCGGATATGCTCCAGCTTGGCATGGGCGGTATCGGCATCATCAAACAGCACGAAATGCACCGCCCCGTCCTCCTGCCGGTAGGTGAAGTATTTGCAGCACAGCTCCCGGGAGAAAAAGCTCTGGGCGCCGGTTTTCTGCTGCAGCTCGGCCAGCTCCCGGGCGGTCATCCGCTGCCCGTCGGGGTCATAGGCCGGCATGGGGAAATCCTGACAGCAGCGCACCAGATCCAGACACAGCCGTTGGGTGCCGTATTTTTCACACAAGGCCTCCACCATTTCGGAAAACAGACCGCCGCTGACAGCTGCCGGTGCAATGACCATAGATTCTCTTCCACCCAGATGTGCCAGTTCTCCCGGCAGCCACACCCGCACCTGCAGCCGCTGGAGGGCGGCACACAGGCTTTCCAGCCGAAAGTCCTCCTCGGGCGGCGGCGCAAAATCCACCACCACACCCCCAAAGCCCCGGCGGGTACACTCGGTCTGGATGTCCCGCGCCAGCTTTTCCGGCTGACAAAGGGCAAGCCCGGGAGCTTCGTACAAACCCATCAGCCCGCCCCGCGCCGAAAGCTGCAGCTGGGCGCGCTGCAGGCCGCCGTTTTCACCGATGCGGTAATACAAACACACAAAGGGCAGCCCGGTGCCCTGGGCTTTTGCCGCATCGGGAGCGGTCACTGCCAAAAATATCTTGGTTTTTTCCAACGCCATGACCTCACCTCTTGTAACTTGAGCAGAAATTGTGATACAATATCTTAACTATATTTCATGACGAGGTAGCTTATGCCCCTTCCTTTTCCCCATGTATTTCTCCCCGACGTGACCCACATCACCCCCGCCCTGCTGAACCAGCTGGGTGTTTCCGGCCTGCTGCTGGACATTGACGGCACCCTGATGCAGACCCGGGACAGTATGCCGGCACAACCCGTGCTGGACTGGATGCAGGACATGAAGGACGCCGGGATCATTCTCTATATCCTGTCCAACAACAAGCACCACCACCGTGTAAAGGCCTTTTCCGAGGCGGTGGAGCTGCCCTGGCAGCATCTGGCCAAAAAGCCCGGCCTGGCAGGCTTCCGGCAGGCCGCGCAGACACTGGGTCTGCGCCCCGACCAGCTGGCTATGGTGGGCGACCAGACCTATACCGACGTGCTGGGTGCCAGAAGGTTCGGCTGTAAGGCCATTCTGGTGGACAGTACCGACACCTATCTGTGGTATTTCTGGCCCCGGAGACTGGCAGAACTGCCCTTCCGCAAAGAAAGGCCGTGATGTATGATGAACAAACCGCTTTTTGGCCCTGCCGGCAACAGCGACAGCTTTACCAAGGCCTATAAGGGCAGTGTCCACGCCCCCAAATGGCTGAAGGAGCTGGGGCTGGACTGCTATGAATATCAGTGCGGACGGGGCGTGAACATCGGCGAGGACACCGCCCGCTCCATCGGCGCACAGGCGGCAGAACATGGCATCGTCATGTCCCTGCACGCGCCCTACTATATCAATCTTTCGGGTGACAGTCAGGAGCGCATCGAGAAAAACTGCGAATATATCGTCAAATCGGCTCGCGCCTGCCACTGGCTGGGCGGTGACCGCATCGTGGTGCACTGCGGCGGTCTTTCCGGCATGGAGCGTGAAGTTGCACTGGAGCACACCCTGCTCAATCTGCGGGAGGCGCTGAAAGCGTTGGAGGCCGAGGGTCTGGATCATGTGCGGATGTGCATCGAGACCATGGGCAAGATCAACGTACTGGGCGACCAGGATGAGGTCTGCACCATCTGCCGTCTGGACGACCGGCTTTTGCCCTGCATCGACTTCGGTCATCTCAACGCCCGTACCCAGGGTGGTATGTGCCAATCCGAGCACTTTGCCGCACTGCTGGATCTGCTGGAAAACCGGCTGGGTCACCAGCGCGCCGCCAATTTCCACGCCCATTTCAGCAAGATCGAATACGGCAAGGGCGGTGAGGTCAAGCATCTGACCTTTGAGGACACCGAATACGGCCCGGAGTTTGCGCCTCTGGCAAAACTGCTGGCAGAACGAAAGCTGTCCCCCCGCATCATCTGTGAATCGGCAGGCACACAGGCCGAAGACGCCGTAAAAATGAAGCAAGACTATCTTTCTTTTTTGAAATAACACGCTCAGGAGGTCAACTTTATGCAACGACTGAACAAACTGGCCGCCATGGCCCGCGCCAACCACTGCGACGGCGTGCTCATCACCGAAGCGGAAAACCTCTGCTACGCCACCGGCTTTGTGGGTCTGGAAGGCATGGTGCTGGTCACCGCCGATGGTAAGGGCTACTGCTTTACCGACTCCCGCTACATCGAGGCCGCCGAAAAGGCCATTGCGCCCTGGGGCTATCAGGTGATCCAGCCCGATGTTTCCTATCCCCAGTGCGTGGCACAGCTGTGCGCCGAGCACAAGCTGGAGAGCCTGCTTTTTGAAGATCAGGATATGACGGTTGCCACCCACGCCCGCTACACCGCCGCTGTACCTGCCAAGCTGATCCCCGCCGGCGAGGCCTTCTCCGAGACCCGCGA
>CAZVRM010000064.1:0-5098 GCA_964629605.1 uncultured Oscillospiraceae bacterium | reverse complement strand
GCCACCGACGAGATGAAGAAGGTCTACAACACCGTTCTGGAAGCCCAGCTGGCCGGTATCGAGGCCTTTGCCGTGGGCAAGCCCGGCTCTGAGGTGGACAAGGCCGCCCGCGACATCATCGAAGCCGCCGGCTACGGCGCTTATTTCGGTCACGGTCTGGGGCACAGTCTGGGTCTGAACATCCACGAAAGCCCCCGTGCCGCCAAGACCTATCACCGGGAGTTCGTCCAGGGCAACATCGTCACCATTGAGCCCGGCATCTATCTGCCCGGCAAATTCGGCGTCCGCATCGAGGACATGGTCTATCTGGGCGCCGACGGCAAGCGCAACCTCACCAATTTCCCCAAGGAATTGCTGATTCTGTAAGGCTTTTGCACAGTTTCACTTGCAATTTATGTCATTATCGTGTAAACTACCTTTGATAAACATATAATATAATTTTAGGAGGCCTATATATGATTTCTGCAGGCGATTTCAGAAACGGTAAAACTTTTGAGATGGACGGCCAGGTGTTCCAGGTCGTGGAATTCCAGCACGTCAAGCCCGGTAAGGGCGCCGCTTTCGTCCGCACCAAGTATAAGAACGTCATCACCGGTGCTGTCGTTGAGCGTTCCTTCAACCCCACCGATAAGTTCGAGGAAGCTGTCATCGAGCGCCGCACCATGCAGTACCTGTACGAGGATTCCGGTCTGTACTACTTCATGGACGTGGATACCTACGAGCAGGAGCCTATCAATGCTGACAAGCTGGGCGACGGCTTCAAGTTCGTCACCGAGAACATGGAGTGCAAGGTTCTGTCCTTCAAGGGCAGCGTCTTCGGCGTGGAGCCCCCCATGTTCGTTGACCTGGTCGTTGCCGAGACCGAGCCCGGCGTCCGCGGCGATACCGCTACCAACGTCACCAAGCCCGCAACTCTGGAGACCGGCGCTGTCGTCCGTGTCCCCCTGTTCATCAACGAGGGTGAGAAGATCCAGATCGACACCCGTACCGGCGAGTACCTGGGCCGTTCCAAGGAATAAGACAGCAATGCTGTCATCCTGAGCAAAGCGAGGGATCTCCCGAATCGGTTGGAGATTCTTCGGCCGAAGGCCTCAGAATGACAATATACCATTTTTCACCTCACATCGAGGAAAGGAGATTTTGATTATGACCATTACCGAGAAAACCGCTTATCTGAAGGGTCTGCTGGAAGGCATGGCCATCGACCAGGCTACCAACGAGGGCAAGCTGCTGGCCGCAATCATCGACACGCTGGATGACATCGCTCTGGCTGTTGCCGATCTGGACGACGAAGTGGGCGCCATCAACGACGAGATGGACATGATGGAAGAATCTCTGGATGCCATTGACGAGGCTCTGGACGACGTGGAAGACGCGCTGGACGCCATCGACGAGGATCTGGATGACATGGACGATGAGCTGGAAGAGCTGTTCGAGGCCCTGGATCTGGAAGAGGACGAGGACGACGATTACGAGGATGAGGAAGAAGACGAGCTGGAAGACGAAGATCTGTATCAGCTGGTCTGCCCCACCTGTGAAGAAGAGATCATCGTGGACGAGGACGTGCTGGCTAAGGGCAGCATGAAGTGCCCCGCCTGCGGCGAGGATCTGGAGTTTGACCTGTCCGAGCTGGTGGACGACGTCGAAGAGGACGACGAAGACTAAGTTTTTGCATCCCCAAGGGGCCACCGTCGGTGGCCCCTGTTTTCGTTCAACGCACCAAAGCCTTCCCCTTGAGGGGAGGGTGGCTGCGGCAACGTCGCAGCCGGATGAGGTGGCAGACCTGGGCCGCCTTTTCCTTTTCTCACTCTTGATACGAGGAGGATCATTTATGTCAAATGCCTATATCGCCATGTCCGGCGGTGTGGACAGCTCGGTTGCCGCCCTGCTGACCAAGGAATCCGGACATCATATCACCGGCGTGACCCTGCGGCTTCACGACAAGCAGGGCTGCGGCAGCGGTGACGATGCTCAGCAGGCCGCTGACATCTGCGCCCAGATGGGTGCCCCCCACCGGATCTGGGATGGCAGCCCACGCTTCCGCGCCAGCGTCATGGATCACTTTGCCCAGTCTTATCTGCAGGGACGCACCCCCAACCCCTGTATCAACTGCAACCGCTATCTCAAGTTCGGTATGCTGCTGGACAAGGCGCTGTCCGAGGGCGCTGATTTTGTGGTCACCGGCCATTACGCCCGTGTGGAGCAGCGGGAGGACGGCCGCTGGCTGCTGAAAAAGGGCCTTTCCGAGCAGAAAGACCAGAGCTACGTGCTCTACACCCTGACCCAGCATCAGCTGGCACACCTGCGTCTGCCGCTGGGCGGCTACACCAAGGATGAAATTCGGGAATTGGCACGCAAGGCCGGTTTTGCCAACGCCGACAAGCCCGACAGCCAGGACATTTGTTTTGTCCCCGACGGAGCCTATGCCAAGTTCATCTGGGAGCACACCGGCCACAACCCCGAACCGGGCGATTTCATCGACATGGATGGCTGCATTCTGGGCAGTCACGGGGGCATCGAGTGCTACACCATCGGCCAGCGCAAGGGCATCGGCATTTCCGGAGCCCATCCCTATTATGTGGTGGCAAAAAACGCCGAGCGAAACACCGTCATGCTGGGCGAGAACGAGGATCTGTTCCGCACCGAGCTCTATGCCGACGATGTAAACTGGATCGCCTTTGACGAGCTGAAGGAGCCTTTCCGCTGCGCCGCACGCACCCGGTATCATCAGGCCGAGACCCCCTGCACGGTCTATCCTCAGGGCGACCGGATCCGGGTGGAATTCGACAGTCCCATCCGCGCCATCACCGCCGGACAGGCCGTGGTTTTTTATGACGGCGACATCGTGGTTGGCGGAGGGTGCATCCTGTGAACGTACCGGTAAAAGACAGCCGTACCGCCCTGCTTTTGGGCGAGGACGGCGTGAACAAGCTGAAAGGCGCTTATGTGGCCGTGTTCGGCGTGGGCGGCGTGGGCGGTTTTGCCTGTGAAGCGCTGGCACGGGCAGGTGTAGGACGCTTGCTGCTGGTGGACGACGACACCGTCAGTGAGAGCAACCTCAACCGCCAGATCGTAGCCCTCCGCTCCACCATCGGTCGCCCCAAGGTGGAGGTCATGGCGGAGCGCATCCGGGACATCGACCCCGCCATCCTGGTGGAGACCCGGCAGTGCTTTTTTGACGAGGAAACCGCCGGTTCTTTTGATTTTTCAGCCTTTTCCTACGTCATAGACGCCATCGACACGGTTTCGGCCAAGGTGGAGCTGGTCTGCCGCGCCAAGGGTGTCAACACCCCCATCGTCAGCTGCATGGGAGCAGGCAACAAGCTGGATCCCACCAAGTTTGTGGTGACCGATCTTGCCAAAACCGACACCTGCCCCCTTGCCCGTGTGCTGCGGCAGCGGCTGCGCAAGCGGGGTATCGAACACCTGCAGGTGGTGTACTCCACCGAGCCGCCCCTGACTCCGCTGGAGACCATTGCCGACGGCGGCAGAAAGCAGCTGCCCGGCAGCGTATCCTTCGTGCCCTCTGCCGCAGGCCTTGTGGCGGCAGGCGCGGTCATTCGGGGACTGACAGAAACATAAACTGCATCCAGAACTGCCGAAAAACCCTTGTCATCCTGAGCGCAGCGAAGGATCTCCTGCAGCAGAAAGCAGCTCATCCGGGAAGGAGATTCTTCGGGCTTTGCCCTCAGAATGACAGCTGGGGTTTTCCGGTATTTTTTTATTTTTCCGCAACCAACCCCACCTTTTTTACGGCTTATAGGGTGAAAAGGCCTTTTGAAATAACAAAAAGTGAGGTGACAGCTATGGAAGATCGGCAAATCGTTGCTCTGTTTGAGCAGCGGAACGCCGCCGCTATCCGGGAGACCCAGCAAGCCTATGGGCGGCAGCTGCACACCATCGCCATGGCGGTGCTGAGGGACGAGCTGGACGCAGAAGAGTGTGTCAGCGACGGGCTGCTGCGGGCGTGGAACGTCATTCCGCCCCAAAAGCCAGCTTTCCTGGGCGCGTTTCTCTCCAAGATCGTCCGGCAGCTTGCCATCGACCGGCTGCGCGCCCGTGAGGCCGATAAGCGGGGCGGCGGAGAATATCTGCTGTCACTGGAGGAGCTGTCCGAATGTGTGGGCGGCGTTGAGACGGCTTTTGACGAGGGGACTCTGACTCAGGCCATCGGGGAGTATCTGAAAACCGTTCCGGCAGAAGCCCGGTGGATGTTTTTGCGGCGATATTTTCACTTTGAAAGCATCAAGGACATCGCAAAAGCCCGGGCAGTCACCCAAAGCAAGGTCAAAAGCACGCTGTTCCGAACCCGAAAAGGGCTGCGGGAATATCTGGAAAAGGAGGGTTTTGATCTATGAAAACCGAGAATATGATAGATGCCATCGGAATGTTAGAAGAGGGCTTGCTGGCAGAAAGCCTGCCCAAAAAGCACCGCAATTTCCGCCCGTTTGTGGCGGTGGCTGTCGTAGCGGCGGCGCTGGCTGTGACGATGGGAGCAGCCTACCTGACCGCGCCCGACTTTTTCACCAGAGGGGATGATTATGCGGTGCAGATGGAATACGGCGGAGTGGATATGTCTGCGGAAAAGCTGCAGGAATTGCAAGTCTATTTTTCCCGACAGCGCGCGGAAGGTCTCCCACCCCTACGGCACTTTGACAGCTTTGCCGCACTGGAAACCGATCTGGGGGTGGATCTGCTGGAAAGTCCTTATGAGCCAGCGGAAAAATGCCACTACCTGGGGAACTTTGATCCGGATGGAGACAGCACCTTTTTCGTATTTTACTACCCGTGGCAGGAGACCTCTCCAGAGCGTGGCCTCCGTGTCTCCGTCATGGCCTACGTGACCCCGGATGAAGGCCGGACCATCGGTTTTCAGTTCCCGCAGGAACTGGAGACGCAATGGTCGGAAACCACGGTGTACGAGATCGAAAATCTTAAGACAACTGCCCGCATTTATGGTGACAAAAACGGCGCGACTGCCTGGTTTGTCAAAGACGGCATCGGTTACGAGGTCAGCAGCAACGGCATCCAGACCGTACAGATGGTATTGGACAGCTTCCATTATTAAAAGAAGGAGGGGCACGCCCAATGCTGTTCG
>CAZVRM010000063.1:4665-8126 GCA_964629605.1 uncultured Oscillospiraceae bacterium | reverse complement strand
GCCGTACCCGCCAAGGATGTGGGCAGACTGCCGGTGGAGGTGAAGATTGCCGGAATGGTCATGGCGCTCAATACCGCGTAGGGAATGTAGTGCAGCAGGCTGCGGAAAAAGGGCGACTGAATCTTTTTTCGGAACAGCGTAAAGGGGATCATGCGGATCAGATAGGTAACGCCGGCCATGACAGCCATATAAATCAAGATACTCATGCGTCCTCCTCCTCTTCCGCAACGGGGAACAATGCTGCGCAAACGGCCGCAGACACAAGGGCGCTGATAATCACAGCGAAACCACCCGAAACGAAGGTCAGCACATATTCAAACAAAAGGCTGCACAGGGCTGCCATAATAACAGCCACCAGTACGCCCCGTTCTTTTTTCGCCGGGGGGATGAAGATGGCCAGGAACATACTGTACAGCATAATACCCATGGCTGCGCTGACAGATGCCGGCAGCACCTGTCCCAAAACAGCGCCCAAAAGGGTACCCAGCACCCAGCCGGAGGTGGATACCAGGATCAAACCGTACATATAAGCCGGTTTGACTTTGCCCTCCTGAGCATAGCTCACGGCAAAGATCTCATCGGTGATGCCGAAGGAGGCCACGATCCGGTGCGGCGTAGTAAAGCTGCTATCCAGCTTTTGCGAAAGAGAGATGGCGAACAGAGAATATCGCAAGTTGATGACGATCTGGGTCAGTACCATCTCGATCAATGCGCCGCCGGCAGCAATGATGCCCACACCGGCGACCTGTCCCGCAGAGGTCAGGTTGGTCATCGAGATTCCCACTGCCGTTGCAACCGACAGCCCCAGATTGATGCACAGGATACCAAAACCAAAGGACACCGACAGATACCCCAGAAAAATGGGAATACCGTCCCGGATGCCTTTGAAAAACAATTTTTTCACGGAACAACCGCTCCTTTTTTGAACTTCCTCGCCATTATATCAGATTTTGCACTAAAGTGCTACAAGAGAAAAGAAAAACTCTGACAAAAAACCGACAGAAAAGCCGTCGGTTTTTGTCTTTTATCGATCATGAATTTCAAAAATGCAGTCAATGGGGATGCTCTGCCCCGCCTCCAGCCGGACGATTCGGCGGTTGCTGTCGATCTGAGTCACCACACCCTCTGCCGAAAGATAAGCGCCGCCTTCTTTTCTTCCGTCTGGCTGGAAATAGGTGATGCAGACCCTTGGCCGACTGTCCAGACAGCGTTGCAGTCGCTGCAGGCAACCATCCAGTACCTCCTTGCGGCTATCGTCCAGCTCGCGCAGGGGCTCGGTCAGCCGCCCGGTCTCTGCAATAGCTGCCTCATAGCCTGTCAGCGCGGCAAAGGGTGAAAATTGCGCTGCCCGCTGCCGCATGGACATTTTCGGGTGCTTTTCCGATACGGGCGGAGGTAAGCCGCGAATGTCATCATATGGATCTCTCATGCTTTATGACCTCCGATCTGGCCGTTTCGCTGAATCGCCGTAGCCCCCTCCTCCAGACTCACGCCCTTGAGGATGGCATTCTTCCCAAACTTCTTTTTGATGGCCAGAACGGCCTGCTGTCTGCGCTTTTCCCGCTCCAGCGCCGCCTCCTGCTGCGCCGTTTCTTTCGGGTCAGAAAACAGATCCATCTGCTCCATTTCCGCAGAATGGGACTGCTGGCCTTCACAGGTCACATGATTTGCCACCAGATTGAGCCGCCTCACCAGCAAGGTTTCATCCACGATCCGATCAAACAGTTCCATAACCGCCGGAACAATCAGCATTGCCGAGGACGTATGCCTGCCTAAGCCTTGAGAGCCATGGGCATGCTTGGGCAGCCCACGGCCGTATGGATCTACCGTTACTTCGCCGTGATAGTTCTCGTTTACACTCTCAATGTCATATCCCACCGTCAGCACCACCTGGTCACAGGTCAAGCCTTTATCCACCAGATCCAATGCCACCTGATCTGCCATTTCCCGCACCACCAGACGAGCTTTGGGGACGGTATAGGGACAGTGCAGCACCTGACCGGAGCCAATGCTGCTGGATTCCGGTCGATAAGCCTTAATGTCGGCAATGGTGCAGGGCTCCACGCCCCAGGCGTGATCAATGAGCAGCTCCGCATTAACGCCGAACAGTTTATAAAGCAGTTCTTCATTGTTCAGGGAACAGCGCGCAATATCTCCCATGGTAAACATACCATGGGCTTCCAGCTTGCGTGCATAGCCCTTCCCTACCCGCCAGAAATCGGTCAGCGGCCGATGACTCCACAGTGTTCGCCGGTAGCTTTGTTCATCCAACTGGGCTACCCGAACGCCATCCTGATCGGCATCCACGTGTTTTGCTACAATATCCATGGCGACCTTGCAAAGATAGAGATTGGTGCCGATTCCTGCAGTTGCCGTAATACCCGTATTTATTTGCACATCATGGATGATTTTTCGCGCAAAATCGTGAGCTGACAGGCCATTCAGCTTCAGGTAAGAAGTTGCATCCAGAAAAACCTCATCAATGGAGTATACGTGAATGTCCTCCGGCGCTACGTATTTCAGATATACCTGATAAATTTGGCTGCTGACTGCCATATAACGCGCCATTTGGGGCGGTGCAACGATGTAATCAATGGCCAGCGACGGATTGGCAAACAACTCCACATCATGGCAGGAACTTCCCATCAGCTTGCCGCCGGGCGCATTTCGAGCACGCAGACAGTTGGCCTCCTGCACCTTTTGCACCACTTCAAACAGCCGCGCCCGTCCGGGAATTCCATGGGCCTTCAAGGAGGGACTGACCGCCAGACAAATGGTCTTTTCTGTACGGCTGGCATCTGCGACCACCAGATTGGTCGTCATGGGATTCAGGCCCCGCTCCACACATTCCACCGAAGCGTAAAAGGACTTCAGATCAATAGCGATATAACATTTTTGCATCCCGCAGACACCTCCTTTTGTCTTCATTGTAACAAACATCTGTTCGATTGTAAAGTGTTGTATTTTTCCACTTTTGCAGCAAAAAACCGGCGTTGCACGCCGGTTTTGCTGCTTTATTCATAGCGAAGTGCTTCAATCGGATCCAGCTTTGCCGCTTTGTTGGCAGGATAGTAACCGAAAAAGATGCCGATCGCCATGGAGAATCCCACCGCCAATGCGATATGTCCAACGGTGGGCAAGCAAGGTTCACTGATCAGGTTGCTTCCGATATATCCCAGCACGGTGCCTACAATAATACCGATAATGCCGCCAATAAGACAGACGATCATACTCTCCACCACAAACTGAACGCGGATGTCATTATTGGTAGCGCCTAACGCCTTCCGTGTGCCGATCTCACGGGTGCGCTCAGTAACCGATACCAGCATGATATTCATAACGCCGATACCACCTACCAGAAGCGAAATTCCTGCAATTACCGAAATGGCAATGGACAAGGTGTTCATAATGGTCGCCATGGACTCCACCATCGTGCTCATAGCCATGGCAAACACCGAATA
>CAZVRM010000063.1:0-4655 GCA_964629605.1 uncultured Oscillospiraceae bacterium | reverse complement strand
CGTTATTGACGTAATAACGGTTGAGGAAGTTCTGAACATCCATGGCCAGTGCAGAACTATCCACCGTTTCCCCGGCCTGTACGGTGATGGATGCATAACCGTCGCCACTGCCGTTGATCTGCTTTGCCGTGGTCAGAGGGACAAACAAACTGGTAGAAATATCCTTTTCCGATGCCATGGAAAAGCCCATGGTGGACTGATCATATTCATAAACACCAACCACCCGGAATGTGAGAATGGCGCCGTTGCTGGTCACCTGAACATCACTGCCCAGCGCCTCTTCCGCCCGGCCTGCAAACAAATTATTCACCAGCTTGTCAGAGACGACGCACACCGAACGGCTGCCGTCCAGATCCTTTTGCCGAATCCAGCGGCCAGCAAGCAGTTCAATATGATTGACTGCTTGATAATCCTCGTTCACACCACTGATGGAAAGGTTGGCGTACAGCCGACCGGCCTTTGCCTGACCGTTTCCTGCCGACTCATTCAGGCTGATACCCACAATGTAATTGCCATATCGGGTACGGAGCGATTCCAGCATTTCCGTTGTCAGCATATCTTCCTCATCGGGAGACTGCAGGCCGAACACACTGGACATACCCCCCATGCTGTCATCCAGCTTTCGCAGGGAAACCGTAATATTGGAGGCACCAAGACCGCTCATGGAACCGGTAATAGAGCCGGTAAGACCGGTTCCTACCGTCAAAATACCGATGACGGCACCAATACCAATGGTAATGCCAAGCATCGTGAGGATGGAACGCATTTTGTTGGCGCGCAGGCCCTCCAGTGCCAGCCGAATGGATTCACCGAGGCCCATACCGCACCTCCTCCCCCGTATTCCCCACATACAAGCGTCCGTCCCGCATGGTGACGAAGCGATCTGTTTCTTCCGCCAGTTCTTGGTTGTGGGTAATCAGGATGATGGTCTTTCCCTGTTCCCGGTTCAATTTGTGGAACAGATCCATTACCATGCGCCCGGTCTTGGAATCCAGCGCACCGGTGGGCTCGTCAGCAAGGATGATGGCAGGATCATTTGCCATGGCGCGGGCGATGGCTACGCGCTGCTTTTGTCCACCCGAAAGCTCATTTGGCTGGTGATTCATGCGGTCTGCCATATCCACCATAGCCAGCAGTTCCTTTGCCCGAGCCGCTCGTTTTCCCGCCGGTACGCCGGCATACATCATCGGCAGCTCCACATTTTTCTGGGCATTGGTACGGGCAATCAGGTTGAAATTTTGAAACACAAAGCCTATGCTTTTGTTTCGGATCACAGAAAGCTGGTCGTCTTTGGCAGTGCTGACCGTCGTGCCATCCAAGATATACTGCCCCTCAGTCGGGCGATCCAGCACACCGATCAAGTTCATCAGTGTGGACTTTCCCGAGCCGGAGGGACCCACAATAGACAGAAATTCTCCCGGCATCACATCCAAGTCAATGCCATGGAGGATTTCCAGTTCATTGGGCTGTCCGATGTAGAAGCGTTTGTAAATGCCACGCATCTGAATGATAGGCTTTTCCATTTATTAGCCCCCTAACAGCCCCTGACGGGCAGCGGTACCTACAGCAATTTTTTGTCCGACATATTGCAGATATTGCTCGGGGCTGCACACCACCATCATTCCATCCGTTAAGTTATTGGACTTTACAGCAACGTCCAAATCAGTCTCCAGACCCAACTCTACAGGCGCTTCTGCAAGCAGATACAAGCCGTCTTCCTGCTCCTGCGCCAGCAAAACACAATGATTGCCCTGCGCATTTTGATAAATGGCATCATATGGTGCCGCCAGAGCATCCGTTTCCTCCGCTACGATCAATTCAAGCCGGACATTCAGACCGATTCGCAGCTTGGTGTCCTGGCTGTTTACTTTCACATCAGCGGCAAAGGAAATATCGCCGCTGGTATCTGTCATGCCCATCGCTGTTTTATTGGCAGTAGGAGCAAGGTAGGTCACCTCGCCTTCGTACAAGTCATCCCCAGTGGCATCCGAACGGATTTTAGCCTCTGTTCCCACGGCAACAGATGTAATGTCATAATCCTTTACAGATGTTGAAATCACAAAGTTTTCCGTATCTTCAATCACAAACAATAAGCCCGACCCGGCAGAGCCTACCTCGGCGTACACCGCAGTCACCGTGCCGCTCATCGGCGCGGTGATTTCCGTACCATCCAACTCGGCCTGCAGTTGTCGGAGGCTGACCTCCAGTGTTGCTTTTCCTGCATTTGCATAGGCGCTGTTCAAGCTGTTTTTGTAAGTCTGAAGCTGGTTCTGCGCAGATGTCTTTGCCGCCGTCAATGAGGCCTGAGCGGTTTGATAGGCCTGATAGGCAGTCTCGACATTTTTTGCATAATCAGCCAGTAAATTGTCCACGCTGGTAAGCGCTGCATTGTACTGTTTTTGTACCGTAATCCGATTCTCTTCTGCTGTGGTGATCGCCTCAGCACAAGTTTCCACCTGGGTTTCAGCAGCGTCCCATGCCTTTTCGTACTGCTCCAATGCAGTTTCTATCTGCGTCACCATGGATCGTGCAGAAGTGTAGGTACTCTCTGCCTGTGCGATCTGCAGCTGGATGGTCAGCCGAGAAAGATTCTCCTGCTGGACGTTCTGACGAACCTGATCCAGCTGTGTTTGCAGACTGACTTTTTCACTTTCTTCGTCAGTGTTTTCCAGTTGTTCCAACAGTGCATTTTCCTGTTTTTCCAGGTCTTTCAAATCATCCTCGCAGGCTTCCAGCTCCTCTGTCAGTTCTTCCAACAGCTCCTCAGCATCCCAGAGCGCATCCTCGGCATCCGCCAGTGATTCTTCCGCATCTTCATAGGCCTCTTGGGCATCTTCCAGCGCTTCCAAAGCCTTTTCATAGGCATCATAAGCATTTTCCACCGCTTTGAGTGCATTGGATAGCGCGGTCTCCTGTGCCAAGAGGGTTGTATTCTCACCGGCATTTAATCCTGCCAGATAGCGATCATAGTTTTCCTGTGCGGTTTGATAGGCATTCAAGGCGTTTGTGACAGCGTTCTCCGCACTGATAATGGAGGCATTGGTTCCCTTTTCCAGGGATTCCTTGAACTGCTCATAATTGTCTCTGGCAGAGGTAATGGCAGCATTGCTGCTGTTAGAAGTGGCTTCCAGACTGGCCTGCTGACTCTCGATCTGATTTTGAATATTCTGATCATCCAGTTTGCATAACGGTTGCCCCGCTTCCACCCGGTCGCCAACCTCCACAAAGACCTCCTGCACGGTATATGCCTTGGTGGAATACACCGTCATGCTTTTTGCACTTTCCACCGTTCCCGTGGTGCTGATGCTGTCCTGCAGATCTCCACGCACCAGTCTTGCCGTGTCGGTAGAGCTGATGGTCACAACAGCACGCTGGACGTTTTGCACCGCCCAAATGCCGGCTGCTGTAAGAACCAGTAAAACAGCCACCACAACATAAGGCCATTTTCGTCGCTGCTTCAGTCGTACTCCGTCGCCTTTTGGGGAGACAGTTTTTTCCTCCAAACCGTTCATAGGTGTATCGCTCCTTCAAATGGGTAATCTTGTATAGTTTAAATTATATCAACTGCATTTCAAAAAACTATCTTTTTCACAAAACATTCTTTAAATTTTTCGTTAACATATCAACAATTGGGATGATTTGACTTTCCGTTTTCCGCTTGCTATACTATAACTACTATTTCACTTGAAAAGGGAGTCTGATCCTATGGAAACCAGAGTTGCCGTCATCGGTATTATTGTGGAGAATTCCGAGACCACCGTGCGTTTAAACGAGATCCTGCATGAATACGGTTCTTATATTATTGGTCGAATGGGTATTCCCTACCGTCATCGTGGTATTAATGTGATCAGCATTGCAATTGATGCACCGCAGGACGCCATCTCTGCTCTGACAGGAAAGCTCGGTCGGCTGGAAGGCGTCACTGCAAAAACCGCATACTCTAACTGTATTTATCCGGAAGAAGCTTGATTCTGTATTGAAGTAATTCTTTTGTGTTTAAGGTCTTTTTCACATCGTCGCTCTTGCCGTCTCTGGCAATGCTGATCACCTTGCGGTCGTACTTCTCCTCTTGAAAGTCAATGACAGCCTCCAGCAGCTGCAACACTGATTCCGTCCAGGAGTACTGCCCCCCTGTCGGGCAGCAGCTGCTTCATCAGTGCCGAGCCCTCACGCACGTGCTGCAGTGCCAGGTACTGGGCGTTGTAAACGTCCACCATCCGTACCAGCACTTCGCCACAGTGGCGCCGGATCCCGGCCTCATAATCTGCCAGCGATCGTACCGAGATCGCCAGCGGTTCTGCCGCCCGTTCCTGTGTCAGATCGCAGGCCAGCCGGGCGGCTGCATAGATGTTTTTATTCATTGGCCTTTCACTCCTTAGATGCAAGGGGCCGTTTCCTGCTCCATGACGGTACGGTGTTCCAGGGCTTCCTGTTTGATGACAGGCAGCTTTAAGACTGGGGGCGGCTCCCATGGCACGGAAGAAGAAAATCAACGACTACGGCACCGGGATACCCTACCATGAGGTGGAGGCTCTGGCCCGTGTCCTGCTCCCGGAGATACAAGCCTTTTTCGAGAGCGAGGAGGGGCAGAGGGAATACGCCGAGTGGAAGGCGCAACAACAAGCCGAACAAAAGAACAAGGCATGACAAAGGCG
>CAZVRM010000062.1:0-8169 GCA_964629605.1 uncultured Oscillospiraceae bacterium | reverse complement strand
CGACAGACTGACAAAAGCGGTACGCCGTCGGCGTACCGCTTTTGTTTTTACTTTCGATCACTCTTTAAAATGGCGTACTGGACAGCATCGAGAAATTCTCCATCCTTGCAGTATTTCTGACGCAGAACGCCTTCTTTTGTCATACCGGCCTTTTCCATGACCCGGCCGGAGGCCGGATTGCGGGCAAAGTGGTCGGCTTCCACCCGGTTGAGCCCCAGATCATCAAAGCAGAAGTCAATGACCCGCTTGAGGATCTCGGTCATGTAGCCCTTGCCCCAGGTGCTTTCTGCCAGATAATAGGCCACCGAGCCGGTGTGGAACCGGCGGCTGACGGTGAGCATCATCCGACCTACGCACAGGCCGTTTTCCCGAACCGCCCACTGGTGGAAATCTTCTTTGCTCTCATAACCCTCCAGCAGCCAACGAATGTTTTCTTCCACCTCTTCGGTGGTCTTGTTGGGGGTGATGAACAGGTTGCGGCACACTGCCTCGGTATACAGCCCGTCCCGGACGGCGGGAACATCCTCCAACGTGAAGCGATCCAGAACCAGATGCTCGGTCAATAAGGTGGGTGTGTTTTTCATAACCAACACTCCTTAAAACAACAGATGAACGGCCAGACCGCACAGGGCGGAAATGGCGTACAGGGTGGCAGTAATGGTGACGTTTTCCCGCTTGGAACGGTTCATCTTTACCAGCACCGCCAGACCCAGACCGGCGCCTGAGCACAGACCGGCCAGCAGCGAGCCAAAGCTCAGACTGCCAGCCAAATACAGCTGGGTCAACAGCACCGAAACGGCACAGTTGGGGATCAGACCCACCAGCGCCGCCACAAAAGGCTGCAGCAGGCTGCCTTCCAGCAGGATGGTACCCAGCAGCTCCTCGCCCAGCAGCTCCATGGCCAGTCCAAGACCCAGATTCAGCAGGAAAATATATAGCAGAATGTGTCCGGTGTGCCAAAGGGCAGGCTTGAGGATGCCCGAACCCTCTTCCTCGCAGCCGCAGTCCTCGCACAGGTCAAACAGTTCCCGTGGACGCCCCCAACGAGCCATGTAAAAGTCAATGGCGTAGCCTGCAACGATACCGATGACTACTTTTGCCAGCAGCAGGGGTAGAATCATGCTGCGGCCGTCGGATGCGCCCAGCAGCATGGGCAGCGCCTCGTCAGAGGTGGCCAAAAATACGGCGATCAGCGTGCCGCGGCTCACCAGACCTGCGGCAAACAGGTTGGAAGCGCTGGCAGAAAAGCCGCATTGGGGGATACAACCCAGCGCTGCGCCCACCAGAGGGCCGGCCTTGCCGATACCCCGAATGGCCTTCTCCATTTTGGCGGAATGATAATGCTCGGCGGCCTCCATCAGCAGGTAAGCCAGGAACAAAAAGGGCAGCGCCTTGATGCTGTCCAGCAGGGCGTGCTCTAAAATATGCAGAATTGCGTGCAGATCCATAGAAATACCTCGAGAAAATATCATAATAAATTATTATACTACAAAAGCTACTGAGTTTACAATAAATAACTCAAAATTTCTTTTTTCGGCTGCTGCTGTAATTATACACCAAAAGGTAGATTAAAATTATATATTTTGGGTATTGAATTTTACATAAATACAAGATATAGTTATCATGGTATAGAATTTTAAATAACAAAGGAGTCTTGAACTATGGCAATGACCGATATTAGCAGCAACGCCATGGAAGTCCTCAAGCGCCGCTATCTGGCCAAGGACGAAAACGGTACGCCGGTGGAGACTGTGGAGCAGATGTTCCGCAGAGTTGCCGACAGCGTGGCTGCTGCCGATGCCAAATACAGTGAAAATGCTTCCATTCAGGGTCTGTCCGATGCGTTCTTTGAACTGATGACCAGCTTGAAGTTCCTGCCCAACTCTCCCACATTGATGAACGCAGGTCGGCCTCTGGGACAGCTGAGCGCCTGTTTCGTGCTGCCCATCGACGACAGCATGGTGGATATTTTTGATACCGTCAAGAACGCAGCTCTGATCCATCAGTCTGGCGGCGGCACCGGCTTCTCTTTCAGCCGTCTCCGTCAGGCAGGCGCCACCGTCCGTTCCACCGGCGGCGTGGCTTCCGGCCCGGTCAGCTTCATGCGGGTATTCAACATGGCCACCGAGGCTGTCAAGCAGGGCGGTACCCGGCGCGGTGCCAACATGGGCATCCTGCGGGTGGATCATCCCGACATCGAGGAGTTCATCCGCTGCAAAAAGAACAATTCCGACATCACCAATTTCAATATCTCGGTTGGCTTGACCGAGGCCTTTATGCAGGCGGTGGAGAAGAACGAGGATTACGATCTGATCGATCCCCGCAGCAAGCAGCCCTGCGGCAAGCGCTCTGCCCGCAAGCTCTTTGATGAGATCGTGGAGGCCGCCTGGTCCAACGGCGAGCCGGGCATCATCTTCCTGGATCGCCTGAACCGGGACAATGTGGTGCCCTCTCAAGGCGAGATTGAGTCTACCAACCCCTGCGGTGAGCAGCCTCTGCTGCCCTATGAAAGCTGCAATCTGGGCTCCATCAACCTGGTCAAGATGCTGAAAAAGACCGACATGGGTTGGGAGATCGACTATCAGGAACTGCGCAATACCATCACCCTGGCGGTGCACTTCCTGGACAACGTCATCGACATCAACAACTATCCACTGGACAAGATCGGTGAGGTCACCCGCTCCACCCGAAAGATCGGTCTGGGCGTCATGGGTTTTGCCGACATGCTGCTCTATCTGGGCATTCCTTACAACTCCAACGAGGGTGTCGATCTGGCCGAGCACTTGATGGGCTTCATCAACCAGTGCGGCCACAACGCCAGCCAGGAGCTGGCTGCCATCCGTGGCAGCTTCCCCCTGTTCGGCGAGTCCATTTATAAGGACGGTGCGCCTCTGCGCAACGGCACCGTCACCACCATCGCTCCCACCGGCACCATCTCCATGATCGGCGGCTGCTCCTCCGGCATTGAGCCCATTTTCGCCTTTGCCTATATCCGCAACGTTATGGACAACACCCGTCTGGTGGAGGTCAACCCCGTGCTGCTGGAGACCCTCAAGGCTCGTGGTCTGTACTCCGAAGAACTGATGGAGCGCATCGCCAAGGAGGGTACCATCGCTCATATCGAGGAGATCCCCGAGGACGTTCGCAAGGTCTTTGTGTGCGCCCACGACGTGTCCCCCCTGTATCATACCCGTATGCAGGCGGCCTTCCAGAAATACACCGACAACGCCGTTTCCAAAACCGTCAACTTCCGGCATGATGCCACCAAGGAAGAGGTGGAGGAGGTCTATCGCCTGTCCTATCAGCTGGGCTGCAAGGGCGTGACCATCTATCGTGACGGCAGCCGTGACAGCCAGGTGCTCAACATCGGCAAGGTGTCCGGCGAGGACAAGGCGGAGGAGCCTGCTGCTCCCGTTTACACCGAGGTCAAGCCCCGTCCACGTCCCGCCATCACTCAGGGGTTTACCGAGCGGGTGAAGATCGGCTGCGGCAACTTGTATATCACCGTCAACTACGACGAAAACGGCATCTGTGAGGTCTTTACCTCCACCGGCAAGGCCGGCGGCTGTCCCTCCCAGTCTGAGGCCACTGCCCGCCTGGTTTCCGTTGCCCTGCGCTCGGGCATCTCGGTGGATGAGATCTATGACCAGCTCAAGGGAATCCGCTGCCCCTCCACCATCCGTCAGCAGGGCATGAGCTGTACCTCCTGCCCCGACGCCATTGCCAAGGTGGTTGCCAAGGTGGCAAAATACATCGAGGAGCACAAGGCCGGCGGCTGCCCCCAGCCTCTGGAGGCCGAGCGCCGCACCCCGGTGACCCACGCCCCCAAGGCCTCTGCCGCCAATATTTCTTCCGATAATATGCATTTCTGCCCCGAGTGCGGCGCCAAGCTGGAGCATGAGGGCGGCTGCGTCATCTGCAGAAGCTGCGGCTTCTCCAAGTGCGGTTAAATCTCAGTTTTTCATAGAAAAAGCCCCCGGAACAACCTTCCGGGGGCAATTTTTGTGCTTTTATAGGATTTTACTGACCATTGGCCAGCAGCTGGAGGATCTGCACGGCGTTGGCGGCAGCGCCCTTTCTGACCTGGTCACCACAGCACCACAGGTTCAGACCGGTGTCGCAGGTCAGATCTTCGCGGATGCGGCCAACCCAGACCAGATCCTGGTCGGAGGTATCCAGCGGGGTGGGATAATCCCGACCTTCGAAATCGGTGACCAGTTTGCAGCCGGGGAAGGCGGCAATAGCCTTGTTGGCCTGCTCGATGGAGATCTTCTCCTTGGTTTTGACGGTGACCGAGATGGAATGAGAGCGCATGACGGGTACACGCACACAGGTGCAGGAAACCTTCAGATCGGGCAGATGCAGGATCTTCTGACCCTCGTTTTGCATCTTCATTTCCTCCTGGGTGTAGCCGTTGTCCAGCACGTCACCGATGTGGGGGATGACGTTGAGGGCGATCTGATGGGGGAAGGTCTTGCGCTCCACTGGCTGACCCTTGGAAATGGCCTCCATCTGGCTTTCCAGCTCCTGCAGACCGGCCTGACCGGCGCCCGAAACGGCCTGATAGGTGCAGGCGGTCATGGCCTCGATGGGGGAGATCTGGTTCAGCGCGGCTACCGCCATCAGGGTGATGATGGTGGAGCAGTTGGGGTTGGAAATAATGCCCTTATTTTTGAAAGCGTCAGCGCCATTGACCTCGGGAATGATCAGCGGCACATCGGGATCCAGACGGAAGCTGGAGCTGTTGTCCACAAAGACGGCACCGGCCTTGACGATATGAGGGGCAAACTGCTTTGCCATGCCGCCGCCCACGGCACCCAGCACGAAATCCATGCCCTCGAAGCTGTCCTCGCGGGCTTCCTGTACCAGAATTTCCTGTCCCTTGAAGGGAACGGTAGAGCCTGCCGATCTGGCAGAGGCCAGCGGACGCAGCTCGCCCACGGGGAAATCGTATTCTTCCAAAATTTTCAGCATTTCACGGCCTACTGCGCCGGTAGCGCCCAGAATCGCCACATTGAACTGTTTCATAAGAATTGCTCCTTTCGCTTAACCTGCAAATCCTTCGTACAAAACCCGGATGGCAGTCTCAAAGTCATTGTTGTCCACGCCAACGGTGATGGAGATCTCATCTGCGGCCTGGTTGATAGTGCGGATGTTGACGCCGTGCTCGCCCAGCGACTGGAAGACCTTACCTGCCGTACCGGGACGATAGGTCATCTTGCGACCGACCACGGCTACCAGGGCGATGTTGTCCTGAATCTGCACGTCGTCAGGCATACAGGTATTCTGAACCTCGCCCACCACATCAAACAGGTGGTCACCCAAAGCGGCGCTGGCGGCTACCAGTGCAAAGGAATCCAGACCCAGTGTGATGTGTTCGGCAGTCACATGGTACTGATCCAGCACCTTCAGTGCCTGGCGCAGGGTGGCGTTGGCATTCATGTTGCGTTTCCGCACCGTCAGGATGGTGAAGTTGCGGCGGCCTGCGATGCCGGTGATGAAGTGGTTGGGATCGTCGTTTTTCTTGGCGATCTTTTCCACGATCATGGTGCCTACATCCTGAGGGCGGTTGGTGTTGCGGATGTTCAGAGGGATGCCCTTGTCCTTCACTGGTTGGACGGAATCCTCGTGGAGGACGGAGGCACCCATAAAGGCCAGCTCCCGCAACTCGCTGTAGGTGATGTACTCGATGGGGGCGGGATCCTTGACGATCCGGGGGTCGGCCATCAAAATACCGGAAACGTCGGTCCAGTTTTCGTACACATTGGCATCCACGGCGGCTGCAGCCAGCGCACCGGTGATGTCACTGCCGCCACGGGACATGACGCGAACCTTGCCCGAGGGCAGCGTGCCGTAAAAGCCCGGAATGACGATACCGCGGCCGCGGGAGGCGGCTTCCTTGATGGCGGCATAGGTCTTGTTCAGATCCAGCTGACCGTCAAAGCCGAAAAACACACAGTCGGCGGCATCCACGAAATCATAATCCAGATATTCCGCCATCAGACGGGCGGTAAAATACTCGCCACGGGAAACCAGTTCGTCGGCGGTGGTGTCCCGGCTGAGACGGCCGCGAAGGGCGGCAAAATCACTTTCCACATCGTACTGCAGCCCAAGATCGTTGCGGATCTCGGCAAAACGATCCTGAATGGTCTGCAAAATGCTGTCGCCGGGCACGCCATAGGTCAGATGGGCGTGGCACAGGTACAGCAGATCGGTGAGCTTGTGGTCACTGGAGCTGCGCTTGCCTGCAGCAGATACCACCACGATGCGCCGGGTGGGGTCAGACTGGATAATGGCTTTGACTTTTTTGAACTGGTCGGCTCCTGCCACAGAGGAGCCGCCGAACTTTGCAACTTTCAACATATGTTTATTCCTCGATTCCTGCGAAAAATACCTGTGCGCCCTGTGCACGGAGGGCAGCTGCAGCATCGTGCATTTCCTTGACGGTCATAGCCTTGGTGATGACACGGGCGATGTCGCCATCTTCCCGAACATTGTCACAGGGCAGTTTGTCGGCAAAAGCCTTGGGCAGACGGACGTAATAGGGGTGACCGCAGCCGGTGCAGTCGGCGGTGACGCGAACACAGCCCTGGGGCATCATCACCCGCTGGCCGGAAAGTACGTCGGACAGATCCCGGAGCACGGCGGAGGCGGTGGGGAAGCGGCCTGCACCCTGGCCGATCAGCACAATGTCACCGGCGCACTTGGCCTCGTAGCGCGCCAGATTGTAGTTGTCCTTGACGGCACATTCGGCGGCGCTGGCAGGCACCAGTGTAGGTTCCACAAAGGCAAAAACCGTGTCGCCCACCGGGCCACCCTTGGCAACCAGACGGCAGGTGTAGCCCATGGACTGGAAATCCTTCACATCCGCAGCGGTCAGATCTACGATGCCTTCGTTATACAGACCTTCGCAGGGCAACTTTTCAAAAGCTACGGCGCAGGCCAGCATGATCTTTCGGAGGGCGTCCAGACCGGAAACGTCGGCGGTGGGGTCGGCTTCGGCATAACCCAGTGCCTGTGCATCCTTCAGCACGTCGGCATAGTCAGCGCCCCGGCTCTGCATAGCGTCCAGCATATAGTTGGTGGTGCCGTTGAGGATACCGCCCACACTGAGCACCTCATCGCTCTGGCAGGCCAGCGCCAGATTGTGCAGGAAAGGCACACCGCCGCCGCAGGCTGCGCTGAACAGCAACGCCACACCGTTTTCCCGGGCGAGAGCGGCCAGCTCGGGACCGTGGGCAGCCACCAGCGCCTTGTTGGCGGTGACCACGTGCTTTTTGGCCTTGAGAGCAGCCGAAACCCAGCTGCAGGCAGGCTCGATACCACCCAGTACCTCCACCACGGCATCCACGGTGGGATCTTCCGTGATGGCCTCGATAGTTGTTACCTTAAAGGCGGCATCATCCTTGCCGGGACGAACCAGCACAGGGCCGGCCTCCAGTCCCTTTGCATGATGCAGCATCTCGTAGACGCCCTGGCCTACCGTACCAAAACCCAAAACTGCAACTTTCATAAAAACCTCCGAAAAAAGCGTGTCCGCGATAGAAAAACACTTGTATTTTTGATGCAAACAGTGTATCATAGAAGCACAACAAAAACAAGCACTTTTCCCTGGTAAATTTCAACAAACTTACGGTATTTTAGGAGGATTTTCCCATGCTGGACAGCTATTTGATCATACATAAAAGCATTTTGCCCGAATATTACGAAAAAGTGCTGGAGGTTCGTCGGCTGTTGGAAGACGGCACCGTTCGGGAGGTCAGTCAGGCGGTCAAGCAGGTAGGCATCTCCCGCAGCACCTATTATAAATATAAGGACTTTATTTTGGAACCCTCCGAGATGTCTATCGGCCGCAAGGCGGTGCTGTCGGTGATGCTCAGCCATGAGCCGGGTGTGCTGTCGGCCGTATTGACGCATATTTCCGAGCTGGGCGGCAGCGTGCTGACCATCACCCAGAGCCTGCCCATCCACGGTAAGGCCAGTGTGACGCTGACACTGGACACCAGCGGAATGCCGGGAGCCCTCAATCAGCTGATGGAGGCACTGGCAAAGACCCCCGGTGCAGAAAATCCCAAATTGATTGCTGTGGAATAACAACCAAGGGGCGCGTTGCAAAATGCAGACCTGTCATTTGGAAACGATCGGCTGTACGGTGTGGGAATCCGTTTT
>CAZVRM010000061.1:0-8303 GCA_964629605.1 uncultured Oscillospiraceae bacterium | reverse complement strand
TGGGCATAGTCGGGCAGCTGGAGGGCTTTCCGCAGCTCCCGCAGCACCCGGAGGTTTTCCTCCTGAGACAGGTGGTCAACGGTCAGCACGGCCTCGCCGGTAACGCCGTCCACGCAGCCGTTGTAGACCACGGCGCGCAGCAGCTTGTTTTCCTGCTCGTCGGTGGGCATCAGATCCCGTCCGGTGACGGCGCTCAATACGGCGCGGATGCCCCAGCCCCACCAGTTGGAAACGCCGGAGGTCAGGGTAAAGTCAGCCGGCGCATCGGCGCAGATCACTTCGCCGTGGTTGACGCGCTCTTCGATCATGTCGCGGAAATTGCCCATGCCCAGCTCGTTGCCGCCGTCGCCGATGCCGATGGTGATGGTGTTCTTGTCATACAGCAGCAGATCGGTATCGGCCAGCAGATCGTCGATATATTCGCCGCGGAAATTGTGGAAATGTCCGTCGGCGCCCCGGCCGGGACGTTCGATGGCGATGACATGGGTGGGCTTGCGATGCTTCAAAAGGCTGTAGCAAAAGGCCTGCGCGCCGTTTTTGGGCACGCACAGCACCTCGGCAGAAGGTGCATAGATGCTGCAGGCTGCCAGCATGGCGGCACAGGAGGGCTCGTCGGTGATAACAGTGACCTTCTTGCCGATCTGCTCCAGCACGGCAGCCAGATTGGCGGTGCCGATGGGGCCGTCGGTCTCGCCCTTGCCGCCGGCGCGCTGCACCGGGAAGCCCGAAATGATGAAAATTTCACCGGCCTCCAACAGGGAAAAACCCATCTTTTTCAGATCGGCCCGGGGAAGATCGGTGGTCAGACCACGATTGCCGGGGTCGGTCTCCATGACTTGCCAGATGCGGCTGAAAACGTCGCTCATATCCAATAACACCCTTTATCTCTTAATATTTGGGCATAGTATAACAGAAAGCGGCGAAAAAGGGAAGTGGGTTTCCGTTTTTTACGAAACAGAAGTCAAAATTTCCTGCCGAGGGCGGCTTTTGAGTTCTTAAGAAATAATTCATAAATAAATCTGAAAAAAAGTGTACCATTTTGAAGCAGGTTGTGGTATGATACCCTTAGATAACTTTATTCCCCGAGCGAAAAATAAAGGAGGTTATTACTTTGAAGTTATTCGGAAAGAAGACACTGGCATTGTTCCTGGCTCTGGCCATGGTCATGCCCATGTGCGTGTTCGCAAATGAGACCACTACCGTGGCCGCCACTGGTGTGACGATTTCTGGCGGAGAAAGCCTGTATTACGGCCAATCGCTGGATCTGACTGCTACTGTTACTCCTGATGATGCCACTAACAAGAATGTTACCTGGGCTTCCAACGACAGCAGCATTGCTACTGTCAGCGAGACCGGTAAGGTCACTGCCAAGAGCAAGGCCGGTGACGTGATCATTACTGTCACCGCTTTGGGCGGTGCGAGCGTTTCTGCTCAGACGACCATCACTGTTGAAACCGATACCATTCAGACCGTGGACAAGATCGGCCCTGTCTCTGTGGCTTACGGCACTTCTTCTTCTGCCGCTGCCACGGCTCTGGCAAACGCTGAGGCCGAAGTGACCTATACGAAAGGCGGTAAGGGCACCGTTAAGATCTCCGGCTGGCAGGCTCCCGGTACCTATGATGGCACCAAGCCCGGTACCTATGAGTTTACCACCACTGTTGATGATAGCGTTTCCGTTTCTGCCAATGTTACTGTTGCCAAGGCAACCTTGACATCCAGCACCAATTTGGGAACGATCGCATTCCCTCTCGGTACCGATGAGGATGATATTGAAGACGAACTGGAAGACTATTACGATGAAGTTTCTCTGAAATTCAAAGAATTCAGCAGTTCTGTGGACTTCACTATCGGTGATAAATCCGATGATGATTTCGCATGGTGGGATGCGCCTTCTTCTTTTGATGAGGATGAGGCCGGCACCTATACCTTCACTGCAAAAGTCAATACCAGTACCGACAATTATGAAAAATATGGCCTGACAAATCTGACGCTGTCTGTTTTCATCTACGATGAAGACATCACTGTGGAAGTTCCCCGTACCGGTACTTCCCTCAGCTCCGTGGCTACTCAGCTGAACACCATTCTGTCGGCTGTCTACGACGATTCTCTGGAAACCGTTGAGATTGAGGATCTGGAGCTGGATGGCGGTACGCTGTATACCAGCAGCGCCTGTGATGAAGAGTACAGCATCGACGATGTACTGACCAAGAGCGAGTTCTCCGCGCTGTACTATATTCCCAACGGCTCCGGCGAGGATTCCGTGATTGAATATGTCGCTTACTACGACTATGAGGATGAGGACGAGGATTGCATCGAAGGCCGCATTTACCTGACTGCTGACGAGTATATGATGCTGTCCTATACCGTCTCCGAGGATGATGTCATTACTCTGGATGCAGATGAGTTCGAGGAGCAGTTCCTGGCACAGAACAGCAAGTATGAGGAGCTGTCTTACGTGACCTTCTCTTTCAGCGGTTCCAAGACCAAGGGTTACCTCTATTCCGATTATGATGAAGATACCGAAAAGGGTACCACTGTTAAGAGCACGACAAAGTGCTATGTGGATCCTGATGACGGAGATGTTGGGCTGGATGATGTAGTCTTTGTTCCCGGCACCAGCATGACCGCCGGTACCTATACGATCACTTACACTGCCAAGGGATATAAGTCCAACAGCTCCAGTGTTCAGACCGAGACCGGTTATATTTTGATCACCTTCGTCGAGACCGCCGACATCACCATCGAAGCCGGCAAGGGCGAGACCGTCGATGTGGACAAGGATCTGTTCCAGGATTGGCTGGAGGACGAAATCGGCGGCAGCAAGACCCTGAATATCGTTTCTGTCAGCATTTCCGGCGCTCCTCGTTCCAAGACTGCCGGTTATCTGGTTACCGATGACGACCAGCTGACCAAGACCGGTGCTAAGGTCTTCTATGCCGATCCCGATGACGATGAGTACGATCTGGATGACATCCAGTTCGAGGGCGGCACCAAGAGCACCACCACCAACGGTACCTTTAAGATCACCTACACCGTGGGCACTTCTTCCACCAAGAAGACCGTGGAGGGCACCATCGACTTTATCGTTGGTTCTTCCCACTCTCTGAATGGTTCTATCATCGCAGCCAAGGTGTTCAGCTTTGGTGAAACCGCCAATCTGGATGCCTTTGAGGAACTGGGCGACAACGACAACGTCTACGTGGAGTTCACCTCTCTGCCCAAGAACGGCAAGCTGTATTATAACTACGGTCTGGCCACGCAGGAGGACGTCACTGTCGGCACCGATTACTATCTGACCACTTCCTCCGGCAAGAAGCAGCTGCGTTACGTCACCTTCGTTCCCAGCTATAGCTCCTCCAAGATCGCTCAGACTGCGACCTTCGGTGTCAAGGGCTACAACAAGAACGACAAGGCCGTTTCCGGTACTGTCAACATCGCTATCACCTACGCTTCCTACTCTGCCTACTTCACCGATGTGAAGACCAGCATGTATGCCGACTCTGTTGACTTCCTGTATAACCGCGGCATCACCACCGGTATGACCACCACCACCTTTAGTCCCGACACCAACGTGACTCGTGGTCAGTTCGTCACCTTCCTGTATCGTGCCGCCGGTTCTCCCACTGTTACTGCAGCCAACAGCTTCACCGATGTGACGTCCAGCGACTACTACTACAACGCTGTCCGCTGGGCTGTCAAGGAAGGCATCACCAACGGCCGCAGCGCCACCATCTTTGATCCCAACGCCAACGTCACCTATCAGGAGATCATGACCTTCCTGTATCGTTACGACGTGACCTATCTGGGTCATGCCGGCACTCTGGGTTCTTCCAGCTATGTCTACGACTTTGCTAAGGTCGACACCTGGGCTCAGAACGCTGTTAAGTGGGCTGTCAATAAGGGCATCTTCACTTCCGGCAACCTGAATCCCACCACTGCAGGTACTCGCGCCAACGTGGCTCTGTATATGCACCGTATGCTGACCCTGTAACAGCAATAACCTCTAAAGAGACGGCCGAAGGGCCGGCTCTGGTTTGTTGCACATCCCGTATATTTGGGATATAATGATACGGTAAGCAAATTCATTGCCGGGAGGCGATTTTTTATGACTTTACAGCAGTATCTGGCATCCCTGCGGGGAAAACAGGTCACTGTGATCGGCATTGGCGTGTCCAACCGTCCGTTGCTGCGGCTGCTGGCCGGGGCTGGGGCGGAGGTAATTGCCCGTGATAAGAAAACCGAAGATCAGCTGGGCGATATTGCGCCGCAGCTCAAGGAATGGGGCATCCGGCTGGTGCTGGGCGAACGGTATATGGAGGACATCGCGGGGGACGTGGTGTTCCGCACCCCGGGTCTGCGACCCGATCATCCCGGTCTGCTGGCGGCGAAGGAGCGCGGCGCGGAGATCACCTCCGAGATGGAAGTGTTTTTTGAAGTTTGCCCTTGCCCGATGATTGCTGTCACCGGCAGCGACGGCAAGACCACCACCACCAGTGTCATCGCCGAAATGCTCAAGGCGGCGGGCAAGACCGTCTGGCTGGGCGGCAACATCGGCACGCCGCTGCTGGATCAGGCCGACAAGATGGCAAGCGATCACGTGGCGGTGCTGGAGCTGTCCTCCTTCCAGCTGATGAGCATGAAAAAGACCCCCAAGGTAGCGGTCATCACCAATCTCAGTCCCAATCATCTGGATTGGCACCGGGGGTTTGAAGAATATGTGGAAGCCAAGTGCAATCTCTTTAAGAATCAGGGCAAGGACGACGTTCTGGTGCTGAATTTCGACAACCCGCCCTCCTGTGCGTTGGCGGAAAAGGCTCCCGGACAGGTGCGGTTTTTCTCCCGGAAGAGCATCCCTGTGGTGGGCGGCGTGTGGCTGAAGGATGGGATTCTGCTGGATAACGGCGATTCCATCATGGCGGCAGCTGACATCCGCATCCCCGGCGACCATAACGTGGAGAATTATATGGCCGCCTGCGCAGCCCTCAAGGGTCTGGTGTCCCATGAAGTAATGGTAAAGGTTGCCCGGGAGTTCAACGGCGTGGAGCACCGTCTGGAGCTGACAAGAGAGCTGGACGGCGTAAAATATTACAACGATTCCATCGGTACCAGTCCCAGCCGCACGCTGGCGGGGCTGAAATGCTTCCCGGCCGATAAAATCATCCTCATCGCCGGTGGCTACGACAAGCACATTCCCTTTGATGAACTGGGCAACGCTCTGCCCAACGCCATTAAGACGCTGCTGCTGTGCGGCGCCACCGCAGACAAGATCGAGGCTGCCGTCAAGGCATCCCCCGATTATGCAGAAGACAAGCCGGTTATTTTCCGCTTTGATAATCTGGACGACACGGTGGCCTGCGCCCGGAAGATCGCCCAGCCCGGTGATCTGGTGTTGCTGAGCCCGGCCTGTGCCGCCTTTGACCAGTTCCCCAATTTTATGGTAAGAGGCCGATATTTCAAAGAATTGGTCAACAAATTGTAAAATACAGATAAAAATCAACAAATAGTTATTGAAATGAGGTGTAATCGCTTTGACTTTGGCAGACAAAATCAAAAAACTCACCAACGCTTACGGCGTGTCGGGCGATGAGTTCCGGATCAGTAAGATCGCCGCAGAAATGCTGGAGCCCTACTGTGACCGGGTGGAAATCGACGACTTCGGCAACGTGCTGGGCTACCGTGACTGCGGCATCCCCGGCGCAAAAACCGTCATGCTGGACGCCCACATCGACCAGATCGGCTTCCTCATCACCGAGGTCACCGATCAGGGCTTCCTGCGGTTCACTACCGTGGGCGGCGTGGATCAGCGGATGCTGCTGGGCAGCGAGCTGACTGTTTTGACCAAGAAAGGCCCCATTCTGGGCATTGTGGCGGCCATTCCGCCCCATCTCCAGAAGGCCGGCGACAATAAGAAATCCGTACCCATCCCCGAGATGGTGGTGGACATCGGCATGACCGGCGAACAGGCCAAAAAGGTTGTCCGTGTGGGCGACTATATGGCCTTTGCAAACGATGCCATGGAGCTGCAGGGCGACGCTTTGTGCGGCAAGGCCTTTGACGACCGCGCCTGTCTGGTGTGCCTGCTGCACGCCATGGAGCTGCTGCAGGGTAAGCCTCTGGCTGTCAATGTGGTGGTCAGCGCCTCCACCAAGGAGGAGACCGGCTTCCAGGGCGGTATTTCGGCAGGCTTCAAGGTGCAGCCCGACTATGCCATCGCCGTGGACGTGACTCATGCCCGCACCGGTGATGCCCCCCAGGTCATTGTCAAGCTGGGTGACGGCCCCAACGTGGACATCGGCAGCAACAGCAATCCCAAGTTCGCCAAGCGGGTCATTGAAGTGGCTCGCGCCAAGCAGATCCCCCATATCGTTACTTCCTGCCCCTCTGCCAGCGGTACCAACGCCTGGCCCATCCAGATGCAGGGACAGGGTGTCACCACGCTGGTGGTCTCCCTGCCGCTGAAATATATGCATTCTCCTGTAGAGATGCTGCGCATGAGCGACGTGAAGAACGTGGGCAAGCTGCTGGCCGCCTTTATCGAGAACTTTGACGGGAGGCTGTAACCATGAAAGAACTTTTGAAACAGTTGTGTGCACTGGACGGCGTTCCCGGCTATGAGGACGAAGTCCGTGAATTTATCGAAAAAGCGGTCAAGCCCTACGCCACCTCCATGGAAGTGGATCCCGTGGGCAATCTGATCGTCTTTAAAAAGGGTGCAAAGCCCCGCAAGCGCCCCCTGGCGCTGTTTGCCCATATGGACGAGGTGGGCTTTTTGGTGAAGGACATCACCGAGGACGGTATGCTCAAGCTGGCGCCTGCCGGCGGCATTGATCCCCGGGTACTGATTGGCCGCCGGATGCGTGTGGGTGAAAAGAAGATCCCCGGCATCATCTCTCTGAAGGCCATCCATCTGACCACTCCCGAGGAGCGCAAGGAAGCCCCCGGCATCGGCAGCCTGTATATCGACATTGGCTGCACCAAAAAGGAGCAGGCCGAGGCACTGGTCATGCGTGGCGATCCTGCTATGTTTGACAGCGATCCCATCGAGTTCGGCGTGGACTGCCTGAAGGCAAAGGCCATCGACGACCGCATCGGCTGCGCCGTCATGATGGAGCTGCTGAAGGAAGACCTGCCCTATGATACTTACTTTGCTTTCGTGGTAGCCGAGGAGATCGGATCCCGTGGCGCTACCGTTGCCGCCCAGCGTATCCAGCCGGGCTGCGTGGTGGCCATCGAAGGCACCACTGCCGCCGATATGCCCGACGTTGCCCCCCATAAGCAGTCCTGCGCCCAGCGCAAGGGCGCTGTGGTGTCCCTGATGGACAAGGGCACGGTTTACAGCCGTGAGTTCCGTCAGCAGGTGCTGGCCGAGGCCGACGCCCAGGGCGTCAAGTGGCAGTACCGCAAGAGCGCCAACGGCGGCACCGACGCCCGGGTGGGCACAACCGCCGGGTCGGCTGCCATCGCCTTTGGCCTGGCGGCTCCCGTTCGTTATATCCACTGCGCCTGCAACGTGGCCTATCTGCCCGATTTGGCGGAAGTGCTCAAGCTGGCGCGCATCGTTGTCAAGGAAGCAGGTGAACTGGATGTTTGATGTTTTGCAGCTTCATCAGACCCTGGTTGCCGCCGCTCGCCCCTCGGGCGCTGAGCACACCGGCATCGCCAAGGTTCTGAAAGAGATGGCCGCCCCCTTTGTGGACGAGATCAAGACCGATGCCATGGGCAACCTGATCTGCCACAAAAAGGGCAAGGGCAAAAAGGTCATGCTGTGCGCCCACATGGATGCCATCGGCTTTATGGTCACCGGTGCAGACAAGTGGGGCGGCCTGTCCATCGCCCCCATCGGCGGTTTTGACCCCGCCTCCCTCATCAATGCCCGAATCGTCTTCCCCAACGGCATCCGCGGCATTATCAAGGCAAAGGAAAGCACCAAGACTCTGGCGGGCAGTTGGACTTCCATCAAAATGACCGACCTGTATGTGGACATTGGCGCATCCTCTGAAAAAGAGGCCATGAAAAAGGTCTCCGTCGGCGATCTGGCCGTTTACGAAGGGCTGCCTCAGGCCGTTGCCGGTCACAAGATCATGGGTCCCTATGCCGACGATCTGATCGGCTGCGTGGTGCTGCTGCTGGCCATGGAGCAGATGCAGGACAGCAAGTATGACGTGTATTTCGTCTTCTCCACCCAGGAAGAAGTGGGCTGCCGTGGCGCAAAGACCGCCGCACTGGCCATCCAGCCCCACATTGCCATCGCCACCGATGTGTGCGGCTGTGATGACACCCCCATGCAGGACGGCAAGAAC
>CAZVRM010000060.1:1625-8317 GCA_964629605.1 uncultured Oscillospiraceae bacterium | reverse complement strand
CGGTCAGCCGACCTCCCACAGAACCGTACGTACCGTTCGGTATACGGCTCCTTTCTTGTTTATGCCATTACAGACTCGTAATAGCCACCAAGACTTACGAATCCGGCCCTTTCCAGCCTTGTGTTGGAGAGGGCTTCTTATTATCGGGCTTTCTGAAATGCGCCGGTATCCTTTCCTGCTATTGGCTAACCGCATTGCGTTTGCATGGGTTGTGCCCAGCTTTCGCAAATTTCGGTATCTTGTTCGCACTCGTTTCCACTTTTTCCAAAACACCATTCGGATGCGTCTGCGCATCCATTCATCGGTGCTTTTCAGCAGACTCTTCATGTCAGCCAGTTTGTAGTAGTTGACCCATCCGACTATGAATTGTTTCAAAGATTTCTTCCATTCGTCGTAGTCGTTGACCTTGCTCCTGCTTGTCAGTTCTTTGACCCGAGCCATCATCTTGCGCTCTGCCTTCTCCTTCACGTTCCGCGCCATCTCTCCGGCAGCAACCATTGCCACAGCAATGTTTTGTGCTTTCTTTTATCTCGACTTCGGTAACATTCATTGACTTCCACCTCCAAGGGTTCCTCCCTTCCCGTGCCCGTCGACTGACACGGTACTATGGATTCATCTGACTCCTCATGACAAATCTTGTTTCAACCATGGCTCGCAAAAAACTCCCCACGTCCATGAGGCCTCCCCGGGTAAGAACGAAATCTTTCCTCTCATCTACCTGCCGCAATTACGTATATTGCTTCCGTGTGGTTCTTGGACTTCAACATGATTAGCTGTCTTATCCGCAATATCCGCCTTTCTGCGGTTCCTGTTCGTCAGGCCAGAGTTTTGCCGCCTGCTTCCTTCAGACTCCCCGTCACCGAGGACGCCCTTGTCTTAGGCTATATCCTTCCCACCGCCGGCAGGTTCGTGACTTGCACCCGTTAGACTTCGCCCATGCCGGGCGCACCGCAAAAATGCCCCCGCTCAGCCGAGCGGGGGCTTCACTTTTATCCGCCTGTAAGGAGTTTGCGGTATTCGTCCTGATCGGTATAGCGGTCTTGATCCAGCCAAAGCTCCACATCTCCCCGTTTTCGCATAAACAGAGGCTTTTGCAGGCCGGGCAGCTGCAGCACAAACTGTGCATAAGCCTTCTTCTCCCATGTGATTTCCGCTGTAAAATCCAGCAAGTCCCCATCCATCAGAAATATCCCATCCGCCTGCTTTGTCCAGATTCCGGTGTCCACCAAGCGGTCATCGATATACAGGCAATATCCGTTTTGGGGCTGCAATTCTGCCGAAAGGGTCACAAGATGATGCTCCTCATCGCTGGGCAGCGGAAGGTGCTGCCAAAGGCCGCCGATGGTGGAGGGGTCTCCCCCATACTTTCGATTGACATTGCCGCTCCAGCCAGCCAGCGCCGCAAAGGCGATGACCACCAGCAATATGGCAACGACCTTGATGTATTGACGGCTTGTGGGTTCCTGCACATCTACTGCCGGCTGGGTTTCGGCGGGCGGTTCTGCCCCCTTGAACAATTGATCCAGCGTCAGATCCAGCGCCTGTGCCAGCGGCTCCAGCAAAGAGACCTCGGGGAAACCCAAGCCCCGCTCCCACTTGGACACGGTAGTATGGCTGATGTGCAGCTGTCTGGCCAGCTGCTGCTGGGTCAGTCCTTTTTCCTTTCGCGCCTGGGCGATCAATGCACCGGTCTTTTGCAGATCCATGGTTTCCCCCTCCCTTCTGCTCTCATTATAGCAAAAATCTCTGCAATCCGCAATCGACGCTGCGTCGAAAGGGTTGTTTTTTGCAAAAAAGGGGCGTATAATCCCCTTGGGTGATTGATATGTCAACAAAATTCAAAGAACGTTATCTGGCCCCCAAGGCCTTTTACAAAAAGATTGCCGGCATCGCCCTGCCGCTGGCGGCACAGCAGATTCTGAACCAGGGCGCAGGCTTCGTGGACACCATCATGGTGAGCCATGTGGGCGGTGTGGGCGCAGTGGCGGTGGCCACTCAGCTGGACAACCTGCTGGGTACGGTGGGCTTCGGCATCAACTCGGGCATCAATATCTATTCCGCGCAGTTTTACGGCGCACGGGACTGGAAAAGCCTGAAAAAATGCTTTGGCTTCCAGCTTTTGATGAACTTCCTCAATTTTTTGGTGTTTTTCTCGGTGGCGCAGCTGTTCGGGCGGAGTATTCTGCATTTTTACAGCAGCGGCGACAGCGGCATCATTGATCTGGCGTGGCAATATCTCCGTATCACCTGCTGCGGTTATATCTTCAATGTGATCATCAGCGCCTTTACCTTTATGTACCGGGCCATTCATAAAACAAAAGTGCCTATGTATATCGGTTTTGGCATCAACATCATCAATGCCACACTGAACTTCCTGCTGATTTTCGGTCATCTGGGTCTGCCCCGGATGGGCGTTGCCGGTGCGGCACTGGCCACTGTTATTGCCAACGGCTGCGGCGCGGCGGCTCATGTGATCTATGCCTTTGTCACCAGGCAGCCCTTTCTGGGCACCTTTAAGGAGCTGACTGACTGGGATCTGACCTTCCTGACCCCCATTATCCGCAGAATGATCCCCCTCATTGCAAACGAAGCCCTGTTCGGTCTGGGCAATACCATGTTCGTCAAGGCTTATGGTCTGCTGGGCGGCTCTGCGCTGGAGATCTATAAGATCGGCAACACGGTGGGCAGCTTCTTCTATATTGCCGTTATGGGTATGAACAACGCTGTGGGTCTGTTGGTGGGGGAGCAGCTGGGCAAAAAGGATCTGGAGGGAGCGCGCAGCACCGTCCGGTATCTGTTTCCCCTGTCGGGCGCGCTGGCTGTGCTGATGGCCACCCTCATCGCCCTGTTTGCCAGCCCCATGGTGGCGCTGTTCGGTTTGACCGACCCGGCGGTAGCGGCAGCTTCGGTAACCATGGTGCGGATGTTTTCCATCCGCGTGGCCTGCCGCCTGTTTAACGTGATTTTTATGTCCACCCTGCGCGCCGGCGGCGATTCGCTGTTCCTCATGTTTCTGGACTGCGGCGTGCTGTGGCTGGTGGGCGTGCCGTTGGCTTTTATCGGCGTTTACGCGCTGGGTATCCAGACCATCGCAGGGCTGTTCACCCTCATTCAAACCGAGCAGTTAGTGCGCATGGGCATCGGCTTCGCCCGGTATAAGCAGGGCAAATGGTGCCGTAATTTAACGGTAGAAACCCAGAAAAAAGCATGAAAAAAGAGGGAGGATCGTCCTCCCTCTTCTGCTTTTCGTATCAGATCAGCTGCTGCTCGTTGATCATCAGTTTGAACTGCAGACCCAGCTTTTCGGCGGCCTTGCGGCACAGCAGCATACGACCCATGAAGATCTCGAAATAATCCATCACCGAGCCGAACCGGGTATCGACGGTCAGCTTCAGCTTGATGAGGGTGCGCGCTTCGTTGATCTTCAGCTCCGACTTGGTGACCGAATAATTGACACGGTCGTGAATGTCAAAGCTCTGAATATCCTGATTGCGGACACGGCTGCGGCGCACGTCCGACTTGTCAGCCAAAATCAGGGCTGCGGCCACTTCATCTACCGGCACGCCGGTGCCCTCGTCGTGGTTGCCGATGGCGGTGACGATGGTGGCGATCTCCTTGGGATCAAAGCCCAGATTGTCCAGCAGTCGGAACGCCATGACGGCACCGCTCTGGCTATGATCCACCCGGTTCACCAGGTTGCCGATGTCGTGCAGATAGCCGGCGATTTTGGCTACCTCCACCGTGCGGGGCTCGTAGCCCATGGTGGTCAGAATATATCCTGCCATTTCAGCCACTCGGGTCACGTGTGCAAAGCTGTGCTCGGTGAAGCCCAGCGCCGCCAGCGACTTGTCAGCCTGAGCGATATAGGTCTGAATGGTTTCGTTGTCCTTGATTTGTTCATAAGTCATACTCATGTGTATCACACCTCCTGCGTGATGATTCTTCATTTCATTCTTTTCCGATATGATTATAACATACCCCCGCAGAAGCCTCAAGTAAAATACTTCCGTAAAATGTAAAACTCTCGTTAAGTCTGCCTGCGGATTTTGACGAACGTTTTTTCCCTTTTGGGATTTACAAAATGGCAAAGATGTGATATAATTCCATTTGTTCTGAATAAGGTACGCGCCCGTAGCTCAGTTGGATAGAGCGTTAGACTCCGACTCTAAAGGCCGCTGGTTCGACTCCAGTCGGGCGTACCAGATTGCACCTGCTCCCCGTGAGTGGGTGCTTTCTTTTTGCTCCGGTGAACCAGCGGCCTTTCTATTTGATCCGGTCCGCAACGCGGAGTCAGGGCGTTGCCCTCGACTCCGCTGGTTCGACTCCAGTCGGGCGTACCAGATTGCACCTGCTCCCCGTGAGTGGGTGCTTTCTTTTTGCTCCGGTGAACCAGCGGCCTTTCTATTTGATCCGGTCCGCAACGCGGAGTCAGGGCGTTGCCCTCGACTCCGCTGGTTCGACTCCAGTCGGGCGTACCAGATTGCACCTGCTCCCCGTGAGTGGGTGCTTTCTTTTTGTTTCAGTCCGTAAAATGCTGTATAGCGTTGAAATTGTCTGAAAATAGCCGTATAATAAAAGAAATCAAGAAAGGCGGGAAGTTCATGGATACTTTAATCGAGCTGTATGATGAGCGCGCCATAGAAAATATTCTGGCACCGGATATGTTCCGGCCTCAACGCATCATTTATCTTTGCCCCGAAGAAATCGCGCAGGATCGTAATCGACAGGAAAAGCTGCGAGATTTTTTCCTGCGCCGTGGTTGGGAACCGGAACTGATTTTTATAACGGCCAGCCTGTTTAAGGCAGACCGTATTCTCCGCCAGCTGCTCAACATTGGCGAAAAGTACCCTGACTGCGCAATAGATGTCACCGGCGGCAGTGACGCTGCGCTCTTTGCCGCGGGTATGTTCTCCGCACAAACAGGTGCGCCCGCCTTTACTTACTCCCGGAAAAAGAACCGCTTCTACAACATCAGCGGAGCAACGTTTGCCGATGATATGGACTGTACCCTCGCCTATTCTGTAGAGGACTTTTTCCTGATGGCAGGCGGTACGTTGCTTCCCGGGCGGGTAGACAATACCATTCTGGCCAGGTACCTGGAGGATTTCGATCCGTTTTTTGATTGTTTCCTGCGGTTCCGCCGGGACTGGTCGGATATTATCTCTTATATTCAAAAGGTTTCACCCGGAGAGTACGGCCAGACGCCTCCGCTGTCGATTCACGGGAAATACACGGTAAAGGGTGACCATGGTTCAAGAAATTCTGCCAATGAAGCGGCGCTGAATGCACTTGCAGGCATGGGCTTCCTCCGGGATTTGAAAATTGCATCCGGCGAATCGGTGTCTTTCCGCTTCCGGGATCACCATATCCGGACATGGCTGCGGGATGTGGGCAGCGTGTTGGAACTGTATACTTACAAAGCCTGTATTGACGCCGGTATTTTCAATGATGTCATCAGCAGCGCCGTGGTTCGCTGGGATGATACATTGGGGCACGGCAGTGTCTTAAACGAAATCGACGTGATGGCTGTCCGGGGCGTTATCCCGCTGTTTCTCAGCTGTAAGGCCACCGACATCAAGACAGAGGCGCTCAACGAGCTTGCCATCCTTCGGGATCGGTTTGGCGGAAAGGGCGCAAAGGCCGCCATCGTCACCACCGAGCCCTGCAATGCTGCGGCACGGCATCGTGCCGCCCAGTTGGGAATTGCCGTCATTGATCTGGAGGAATTAAAAGCCGATCAGCTGGTGCATCGCTTAAAGGTCATCATGAAAGTACAGGCATAATCCACTGACAAAACGAACTGCATAGCGATAAAAACGCCGCCAAGCCAAAGCTTGACGGCGTTTTTTGCCGGCCCGCACCTGCACGCCGGCAAAAGTTATTACTTATTCAGCTTCTCCACCAGATCTTCCAGTGCCTCGGACAGCACTTCCTCGAAGGTGGGATGGGGACGCATGGCCAGCAGCAACTGCTCGGCAGTCATGTCATTGGCAATGGCCTGAGCCACCTGAGAGATCATATCGGTAGCGTGCTCGCACATCAGCTGTGCTCCCAGAACCTTGTGGGTGTCGGCATGAGCCACCACCTTCATGAAGGAGCGGTCGCCGTCCATGATGACGGTCTTGGCATTGCCAAACATGGCGCACTTGCCTGCCTTGGCAGGGATGCCGGCAGCCTTAGCCTCGGCATCGGTCATGCCCACCACAGCGATTTCGGGACGGCTGTAGATACAGCTGGGGACAACGCTCTGGCTGACATGATTCTCCAGACCGCACAGCATATCCACACAGGCAGTGCCCTGAGCAGAGGCCACATGAGCCAACTGGATCTTGGAGGACACGTCGCCGATGGCGTAAACGCCGGGGATTGAGGTCAGATAGTGCTCGTCCACCTTGATGGACTTGCCGTTCATCTCGGGCTTGCAGTCCTCGGTGAACAGGCCATCCAGATAAGGCTTACGGCCGATGGCGCACAGCACCACCTCGCCGGTAGCTGCGCCGGGCACATCCTTGGTGACAAAGTTGACGGTGGTGCCTTCGGCAGTTTCCTCAACGTTCTTCACCATGGAGTTCAGATACAGCTTGACGCCGCGCTTCTTCAGGATCTGTGCCAGGTTCTGACCCAGCTCACGATCCATGGTGGGCAGCAGACGATCCATGCCCTCGATGATGGTCACATCGCAGCCCAGATCG
>CAZVRM010000060.1:0-1615 GCA_964629605.1 uncultured Oscillospiraceae bacterium | reverse complement strand
GCCGATGGACTGATACAGGTGGTCGCAGCCCTCCAGCAGCTCATCAGAGGTGAGCACGCCGGGCAGATCCAGACCGGGGATGGGGGGACGGGCGGGAACAGAGCCGGTAGCGGCCAGAATGTTCTCGCAGGTGTACTCCTTAACGCCTTCCTCGGTGGCGACAGACACCTTACCGGTGCCCAGAATGGTACCGGTGCCGCGGATCAGATCCACCTTGGCGCCCTTGAACATACCCTCGATGCCCGAGGACAGCTTTTCGGAAACGGCACGCTTGTGGGCGAAAATGGCGTTCATATCCACATTCACCGTGTCGGCGGTAACGCCGGCGTGCTCGCCGGTGCGGATGTCATGATAAATCTGAGAAGAGTGCAGCAGGGTCTTGGTGGGCACGCAGCCACGGTTCAGGCAGGTGCCGCCAGCCTGACGGTTTTCCACAACGGCAACCTTCAGACCCAGCTTGGCAGCGCGGAGAGCAGCCACATAGCCACCGGGGCCCGCGCCGATAACGATCAGTTGATAATCCATAGGTTAAATCTCCTGTTCTGCCAGCATACGGGAAAGATCATCCCGGATGTCCGGCTGGATTTCCATAGAAAGCAGGCTTTCCTGCATGGCGGACAGGGTAAATTCCCGTCCGGTCAGCGCCTTCTGAAGAAGTTCAGAAAGCTCCCATGCCATAGCGTCGGTATAAACGCGGGCATGAGAAATGATCCCCCGTTCCACCTGCAGCTCCAGCGACACCGTTCCCCAGGGGAAGGTCTTCTCGCAGGAAAAAGATGCGGGGGTATTTGCGCCAAAGCGCCACTCCCGACTGGCATAATGCTCGGTCAGGCGGGTCACTTCATTCTCCATTTCAGGAGTAAACGAAAAAGGCTGTGCGGTCAGGCCATAAACACGCTCGGCAGCCCGAACCAGCTGGCGAGCCATGTTTTCCACCGTCAGCGCCGGCACAAATGCAGAAAGATTGGTCACCCGCGCCCGGACGGAAGCCACGCCTTTTGCCTCCAGCTTGGCTTTGGGCGGCGAAAGATACCGTCCCAGCCGCTCCAGATCGGCTTGCAGCAGCAAAGTGCCGTGATGATAGGCTCGCGTGCCGCTTTTATAAAAGGCGCTGCCGGAAAACTTATGTCCAAGCGCCGTCAGATCGTTCCGACCCGACAGCTCTGCGGGAATTCCAAAGGCGCGGCAAGCCCGAAGGATGACCTCCGACTGCCGGGGGATGTCAAAATCCTCCCGGGGCAGCAAAAAAGTAAAGTTCAGGTTGCCCTTGTCATGAAACACCGCGCCGCCGCCCGAAAGCCGCCGTGCCAGCCGGACGCCATCCTCCTCCAAAAGGGAGATGCGACATTCCTTGAAGGCATTCTGGTTTCGGCCGATGACCACGGTATTCTCATTCTGCCAGAGATAGAGGACACAGGCCTCTTCCCCGCCCTGCTCTAATAAAACCTGCTCCCGGGCCAGATTCTCGAAAGGATCTGACCCGGAAGCACGGTAAATATAAAGAGATTGGATCATGCCTTGGTCCAGCGCACCACGGGAGTACGGGTAGCGCGAACATCATCGGGACGGCCAATGTAGGCACTGTGGGGAGCGTTATGCATATACTCGGGATCCT
>CAZVRM010000059.1:0-8325 GCA_964629605.1 uncultured Oscillospiraceae bacterium | reverse complement strand
GGCATTTTATCCCGAGGGCGGCGGTCAGCCTGCAGACACCGGTATTCTGGGCGATGCCAAGGTCACCGACGTGCGGGAGATGGATGGCAGGATCGTCCACACCTGCGACAAAGCGCTGACCGTAGGCGATACCGTCACCGGCGTTATTGACTGGGGGCGGCGGTTTGACCATATGCAGCAGCATTCGGGCGAGCACATCGTCAGCGGCATCATCTGCGCCCGGTACGGCTGCGACAATGTGGGCTTCCATCTGGGCAAGGACATGGTGACCATCGACTTTAACCATGAGATTGACCCTGCCGACCTGCCCTCCATCGAGGCCCAGGCCAACGCCTTCATCTGGAGCGACACCCCCATTGATATTCGGTTTCTGGAGGGCGATGCTCTGCGGCAGGCCGAGTACCGCTCCAAAAAATTCATTCCCGGTTTGGTGCGGCTGGTGGCCTTCCCCGGAGCCGACTGCTGTGCCTGCTGCGGCACCCATGTAAACCGCGCCGGACAGGTGGGCTTGGTCAAGCTGCTGTCCTGCCAGAAGTTCCGGGAGGGTGTCCGCATGGAGCTGCTGTGCGGCAAACGAGCCTTTGATTACCTGTCGGGCACCTGGGAGCAGAATTTGGCCGTTTCCCGTGCGCTGAGCGCCAAGCCGCTGCAGACGGCAGCCGCCGTGGAGCGGCTCAAGGGTGAACTGGAAAGCGTCAAGCTGCGGGCTGCCACCCTGGAGACCGCCGACTTCGCCCGCAAGGCGGCAGAATACGCCGAAAAGGGCGATGTGGTGCTCTTCGAGAGTGATATGAGCGCCGATTCGGTGCGCCGCCTGTGTGATGCGGTACTGGACACCTGCGGCGGCCGGTGCGCCGTGTTCGCCGGTGAAGACGGCAATTTCAAATATGCCGTGGGTATCCGGGAGGGCGATGTGCGGCCTCTGGTGAAGGAACTCAACGCCGCCCTCAATGGCCGCGGCGGCGGCAAGCCCAACTTTGCCCAGGGCAGTGTGGCTGCAAAAGAGAGCGAGATCAAGACGTTTTTCAGCATTTGAATGTCAACTGACTATTTTTAGGGAAGGATACATCGCCGCAGTCCGTGCCACTGGATTTCTCTTTTCTTTGTTTGGTGGGCTGTGTTCTACATACCTTCTTCTGTCGCACAAATGCTCCAGCGGCAGTCAGCATGACTAACTGCAAAAAGCCCCTCACCGCGCGGTGAGGGGCAATTTTTATGTGCTTTTAGGCCTTCTTCAGGAAGGCGCGGTAGCCCTTGTAGGCCTCGTAAACGTCGGCCTTGGAGCTAACCTCGTAGGGGGCGTGCATATTCAGCAGGGCAACGCCGCTGTCGATCACATCCATACCATACTTGGCCATGATGTAGGCGATGGTACCGCCGCCGCCAACGTCCACCTTGCCCAGCTCGCAGAACTGGTAGGAAACGCCGGCCTCGTCCATGATGGCGCGGATCTGTGCCACATACTCGGCATTGGCATCGTTGGAGCCACTCTTGCCACGGGAGCCGGTGAACTTGTTGAAGGTCATGCCCCTGGACAGGAATGCAGAGGAACGCTTCTCGAAGGCATCGGCATACAGGGGATCGTAACCGGCACTGACGTCGGAGGACAGCATCTTGGAGTTCTGCAGGCAGCGGCGAACAGCCAGGAAGGATTCGCCCTGAGTGGCGGCGATCAGCTCGGCCACAACATTTTCAAAGAAGTGTGCCTGCATACCGGTAGCGCCCACAGAGCCGATTTCCTCCTTATCCACCAGCAGGCAGCAGGAGGTTCGCTTGAGGGGCTTGTCCTCCTGGAGCATTGCCCACAGAGAGGTGTAGGCACAGACGCGGTCATCCTGACCGTAAGCCAGGATCATGCTGCGATCCAAACCGCAGTCGCGAGCCTTGCCGGCGGGAACGATCTCCAGCTCGGCAGACAGGAAGTCGGCTTCCTCCATGCCATACTTTTCCTTCAGCAGATACAGAACGTTGGCCTTGACGGCTTCCTTCTGATCCTTTTCCAGCTTGCTCTCTTCCAGAGGACGATTGCCCACCAGCAGATCCAGGCCTTCGCCGGTGATGACCTGGCCAGCCTTCTTGTCCATCTGAGCGGCAGCCAGGTGGATCAGCAGATCGGAGAACACCAGCACAGGATCAGACTCGTCCTCGCCGATGACCACGTCGATGACCGTGCCGTCCTTCTTCACCAGAGCGCCGTGAATGGCCATAGGCTGTGCCACCCACTGATACTTCTTGATGCCACCGTAATAATGAGTGTCCAGATAAGCCTGACCCTCGTTCTCATACAGGGGATTCTGCTTGACGTCCACCCGGGGAGAGTCGATGTGGGCGCCCAGAATGTTCATGCCGTTTTCCAGAGGCTCCTCGCCCAGCTGAAACAGAGCCAGGGTCTTGCCCATGCAGGCGGCATAGATCTTGTCGCCGGGGCCCAGGCGGCGCTTGGTCTTGAGAACGGTCTCCAGAGGAACATAACCTGCGGCTTCGGCCATCTTGACGGCCTCCGCCACGCACTCCCGCTCGGTCTTGCCCTTGTCCAAAAAGGCCCTATAACCGGTGTTCAGGGCTTCCAGCGCCTCCAGATCGGCGGCGGTATATTTCTTCCATGCGGTTTTGTTGTCCATAATCAAACTTGCTCCTTTACATCGTTTCGAATGGTATCATTGTATCGTGACGGCAGTACATTTGTCAAGGTTGACAAATACCCTTTTCCATAGTATGATCGGTATGAGAAATCATATTTATCATATCCGGAGGTGTTTTCATGGGAAAGCAGCGGCAGCGTTTTGCCGGAACGGTCAAGGTTGGGGAGCGCGGACAGATCGTCATCCCCAAGGAGATCCGGGAAATGTTCGGCATCAAAGCCGGTGACAGCCTGCTGGTGCTGGCAGACAGCCGGGACGGCATTGCCATTCTGCAGGATGACGACCTGTTTGCCCAGTTCCAGAGCCGTTTGGGAAAAAGCGTGGTGGAAGACGATGGCTGATATTTTGTTTTTCAGTCTGCCCGCGCATGGTCACACCAATCCCACCCTGGCTGTGGTGAAAGAGCTGGTGCGCCGGGGACACCGTGTGCGGTATTTCTCCTTTGAAGCACTTCGGGAAAAAATCGAAGCGGCCGGGGGAGAATACATCTCCTGTGACAGTTTTCTGCCGCCTGCGCCGGAGGATCTGGAGAACAAAGTGGGCAAGGATTTTGCCTCCCTTATTGAGATGGTGACAGACACCACCATCAACCTGGACGCCATGGTGACCCGACACATCACCGCCTCCCGGCCCGATGTCATCGTATCTGACTCGGTGTGCTTCTGGGGCAAGCTGTTCGCCATCAAGCACGGCATTCCCTTTGTGTGCTCTACCACCACCTTCGCCTTCAACAAGCACACTGCCAAGCTGATGAAGCAGAGTTTGGGCGAGATGATCCGGATGTTCGCCGGCATGCCCCGGATCAACGCCGCCATGGAACGGCTCAAAAGCCACGGCTATGACGTCAAGGACTTCGTTTCCATCCTCCAGAATGACAACGACACCCGAACGGTGGTTTATACCTCCTCTAAGTTCCAGCCCATGTCCGAAACCTTCTCGGATAAATATGCCTTTGTCGGCCCGCTGCCCCTCACTACGCCCCAGCCCAAGCCCGGGCGGGACAGACCCCATATTTATGTATCCATGGGCAGCGTGCTCAACAAAAATGCTGTATTTTTCCGCGCCTGTATCGAAGCACTGGCCGGTTTGGAGGCCGACGTGACCATTTCCGCAGACGTTGAGACCGGTCTGGTGCTACCCCAAAACATCACCCTTCACTCGTGGGTGGATCAAATGGCGGTTTTGGCAGAAAGCGACCTGTTTCTCACCCACTGCGGCATGAACAGCGTCAGCGAAAGCCTGTACATGGGGGTTCCCATGCTGCTCTTTCCCCAACACTCGGAGGAATACGCCGTGGCCGCCCGTGCTGAGGAGCTGGGCGCCGGCGTCCGCATCAAAAAGGGTACTGTCCGTACCATCCGCAAAGGGGTGGAGCAGATGCTGGCCGATGACCAATACCGTAAAGCAGCGCAGGCCATTCGGGAGGATTTCCTCTCCTGTGGTGGCGCAGCCCTGGCAGCAGACCATATTTTAGCCGGTCTTTGAAAGAAAACACTGCGGTATTTCCGCAGCGTTTCTTTTTGGAATCATTCTAAAAAATGCTTGACATTTGCAAAAAATCTGTTATCATAAGAACAAGAATAATTCTTGATTTTGAAGGGAGGTGAACAGATGACCAAACAGCAGATGCTGATCTGTGAGATTCTGGCAAATGTCCACGATCACCTCACTGCCGAAGAGATCTTCTTTAAGGCTCGGGCACAGATGCCCAGCATCGCCATGGGCACAGTTTACCGCAATTTGAATCAGTTGGCTTCCGACCGGCAGATCCGGCGGCTCACCGTCCCCGGACAGCCCGACCGCTACGACCGCAACCCTATGCCCCACGGTCATCTGGTCTGCCAGAAGTGCGGTAAGCTGCAGGATCTGTTCCTGCCCGATCTGATCCCCTATCTGGAGCAGGCTGCCGGCGAAAGCATTACGCATTATGAGTTGACTATGGGACATATTTGCTCCCATTGCCATGTAGAATAAACAAACACACATCAAATAAAAAATTGGAGGAACGAACATGAATCTGAAGGGTACCAAGACTGAACAAAACCTGTGGACTGCTTTTTCCGGCGAGAGCCAGGCTCGCAACAAGTATACCTATTTTGCTTCCGTCGCCAAGAAGGAAGGCTATGAGCAGATCGCTGCCATCTTCCTGGAGACTGCCGAGAACGAGAAAGAGCACGCCAAGCTGTGGTTCAAGGCACTGGGCGAGCTGGGCGGCACTGCCGAAAACCTGAAGGCTGCTGCCGAGGGCGAGAACTATGAGTGGACCGATATGTACGCCACCTTTGCCAAGGAGGCTGAGGAAGAGGGCTTCACCGCTCTGGCCAATCAGTTCCGCATGGTCGCCCAGATCGAAAAGGCTCACGAGGCTCGCTATCTGGCTCTGCTGGACAACGTCCAGATGCAGAAGGTCTTTGAGAAGTCCGAGGAAGTCATGTGGAAGTGCCGCAACTGCGGTCACCTGGTCATCGGCAAGAAGGCTCCCGGTGTCTGCCCCGTCTGTGCTCATCCCCAGAGCTTCTTCGAGATCGAGGCCAAGAATTATTGATCTTATCGGGGTTTCTCCTCTCTCTTTTTTATCATCTCAATCAGCAAAACAGCCGTTGCAAATGCAGCGGCTGTTTTGCTATGGTCATTTATTTCCTTTTCAAAGATGCTTTTATTCGTCTGAGATAATAAGCTCTCCGTTCTACAATCACAATCCGTTTCCATCGCTGACATTCCTCGCAGAAATCCAGTTCTTTCGATAAAATATACCACCAGTCAGGATAGTGCGTGCCATCCAGCTTATTAAGACACTTGGGACACAATTCCGCCATATCGTTCACCTCATGCTTTAGTGTACCAAATATGCATTGCAAATGCAATGCATATTTTCTGTGCATAGCGCAATAAGATAAAGGCAATACAAGTGTATTGCGAGGTGTTATAGTGGGTAAATTCAAGATTCCGGTTACGCCCTCCACTACCAACAAGACCATTCGTTTTCCCAACGATGTGATTGAACAGGTGGAAAAGGCCATTCGGGGCAAGGAGTGCACCTTTTCTGCCTTTGTCATTGCCGCCGTTAAAGCAGCGCTTGAGGATCTGGAGGACTAATTCTTTCCGAATATAACAAAAACCGCACCCTTTCGGGTGCGGTTTGCTGTTTGTTAGTCCAGGATGTCGACCATGACGCGCTTGTCGTCACGCAGACCCATGGCCTTGATCAAAGTACGGATCTCTTTGGCGATCCGACCCTGGCGACCAATGACTCTGCCCATATCCTCTGCAGCCACTCGCAACTGCAGAGTGATGGAATTGCCGGTTTCCAGCACATTCACCTGAATCTCTTCGGGCTTCTCTACCAGATTTCCGACAATGTAGGTCAGCATCTCATTGATGCCGGCGATCTCCATAGCTTACAGGACACCGGCCTTCTTCAGCAGAATGCGGACGGTATCGGTGGGCTGAGCGCCATCCTTGATCCACTTCTGAGCAGCCTCGGCGTTGACAACGATCTCAGAGGGCTCCTTCAGGGGATTGTAGGTGCCGATCTCCTCGATGAAACGGCCGTCACGGGGATAACGGGAATCGGCCACCACGATACGATAGAAAGGAGCCTTCTTGGCGCCCATTCTTCTCAGTCTGATTTTAACCATAGTACTTTTCACCTCCGTAATTTGAATCAAATCTATTTGTGTTTTTTGCTAACAATCAAAATGTCATTCCGAGGAGTGAAGCGACGTGGGAATCCGTCTTGTAAAACACGGATCACCACACCGCCTTCGGCGGCTCGCGATGACAGCCCGGAAAGCCGGGACTTAGTAGGGGAACTTGAAGCCGGAACGCTTCATTTTCTTCATGGCACCGGGAGTGGAGAACCGCTTCATCATCTGCTGCATCTGATCGAACTGCTTGAGCAGACGGTTCACGTCCTCGATCTTCAGACCGCAGCCGGCGGCGATGCGCTTTTTGCGGCTGTACTTGATGATCTCGGGCTTGTTGCGCTCTTCGGGCGTCATAGACAGAATGATGGCCTCCAGATGGGCAAAAACCTTTTCGTCCACCTTGGCGTTGGCAATGGCCTTTTTGTCGATGCCGGGCATCATGCCCAGAACATCCTGAATACTGCCCATGTTCTGCACCTGCTTCAACTGATCCAGGAAGTCGGTCAGGGTCATTTTGCCCGAACGCATCTTCTTTTCCAGCTCGGCAGCCTGCTTCTCATCAAAGGCATCCTGTGCCTTTTCCACCAGGGTGAGCACATCGCCCATGCCCAGGATACGGGAAGCCATACGGTCGGGATAGAAGGGCTCGATGGCATCCAGCTTTTCGCCCATACCGACGAACTTGATGGGCTTGCCGGTGACGGCCTTGATGGACAGAGCAGCACCGCCGCGGGCGTCGCCGTCCAGCTTGGTCATCAGCACCGAGTCAATGCCCAATGCATCGTTGAAGGCAGAAGCCGCATTGACAGCGTCCTGACCGGTCATGCCGTCAACCACCAGCATGATTTCGTGGGGTTTTACGGCAGATTTGATGTTTTTCAGCTCATCCATCAACGCCTCGTCGATGTGCAGACGACCGGCGGTGTCCAGCAGCAGCAGATCGTTGCCGTGGGCGCGGGCGTGCTCAAAGGCGTGCTGTGCGATGGCGATAGGATCGCCCTGACCTTCCTCGTAAACGGGGATGCCCAGCTGAGAGCCGACCACCTTCAACTGCTGAACGGCGGCGGGACGGTAAACGTCACAGGCGCACAGCAGCGGACGGCGGCCTTCCTTCTTCTTGAACCAGCCGGCCAGCTTGGCGATGTTGGTGGTTTTACCGGCGCCCTGCAGACCCACGAACATGATGACCGTGGGAGGACGGTTGGCCATGTGCACACGGCTCTGGCTTCCGCCCATCAGATTGCACAGCTCGTCGTTGACGATCTTGATGACCTGCTGGGCAGGGGTCAGACTCTCCAGAATATCCGAGCCGATGGCCTTTTCGGTGACCGTCTTGACAAAGTCCTTGACCACCTTGAAGTTGACGTCGGCTTCCAGCAGGGCAAGTCGGACTTCCCGCATGGCCTCCTTGACGTCGTTTTCGGTCAGGCGACCCTTGGAGCGCAGCTTTTTGAAGGCATTATTCAGTTTTTCGCTCAATCCCTCAAAAGCCATCTTACTTCATTTCTCCAGTCAGGGTCAAAATGGTATCCACGTTCTTGGCGATCTCGAAATTGCGGAGCTTTGCGTTGACCTGAGCGATATAGGCGGCAGCCTGTCGGATCTCGTCCAGCTTGCTTTCATAGCCGCTGTACTTTTTCACCAGACCCAGCTTATCCTCGGTCTCCCGCAGGATGGTCTCGCTGCGCACGATGGCGTCACGGACGCCCTGGCGGGAAATCCCCGCGTGCTCGGCGATCTCCGCAAGGGAGAGATCCTCATTATAATACAGGTCGAAAAGCTCTTTCTGCTTTTCGGTGAGCAGCTCGCCGTAGTAGTCATACAGCATAGACATATGGAAGGTATCGCTTTTCACGCTTCTCTCCCCTTTCTGTAAAGTATTTTCCCTTTACAACAGGAAGTATTCTACATGAAAACCGGGCAAAAGTCAAGAGGAAACGGTAAATTTCCGGTAGAAATTTCGCAGGTTTTTGACAGGTTTTTGCACAGATTTGACAAGGATACCTCTTGACACACAATACTATGCGTTGTATAGT
>CAZVRM010000058.1:7536-8416 GCA_964629605.1 uncultured Oscillospiraceae bacterium | reverse complement strand
ACCCCCTCTCTGTGCAACCGCATCGACCGCAACACCGGCGGCATCGTCATCGCCGCCAAAACGGCGGCTGCCCTCCGTGTAATGAACGATAAAATCAAGGATCGGGAGATCTCCAAGTATTATCTGTGCCTTGTCCACGGCAAGCTGCGACCTGCCGCCGGTGAGCTGACCAACTATCTCCGCCGGGACATGGACAAAAAGCAGGTGTTTGTGGAAAAGCGCAAGACGGCTGACTCCCTCACCGCCAAGCTGCGGTATGTGACGCTGGAGAGCCGCTGCAACCTGTCGCTGGTGGAGTGTGAGCTGCTCACCGGCCGCACCCACCAGATCCGCGTCCAGATGAGTGAAGCCGGTCATCCGCTGGTGGGCGACACCAAATACGGCACCGTCCAGCAGAACCGGGGACTGCCCTTCAAGCATCAGGCACTGTGGAGTTATCGGCTGCGGTTTGACTTCCCCACCGATGCCGGAGAGCTGGAGTATCTTCGTGGGAAAGAATTCCAGGTAAAGGCCGTCCCCTTCCTTGAATATTTTTACGGCCTACCCAAAAAATAAAATCGAGTATTTTTAAGAAAAACAGAGGAAATCGGAGCTATTCAAAGCTTTATTTGAATCCGCCCGGTTTCCTCTTGATTTTTGCTGAAAAAGTTCGGAAAAATCATTGACTTTCCCTGTGTATGTGCTATAGTTAACTTGAATTCTTCCATAAAAAATCGGTTTTTCCATTCTTACTTTTCTTTGGGAGGTGTGTGGATTGGCTGAGCGTTTGATCCAGCTGCAAAACATTCACAAGCAATACGGGGAAAAGACGGTTCTTGAGAACCTGAACCTGTATGTGAAAGATAAAGAGTTCGTCACTCTGCTGGGCCCCTCGGGCTGC
>CAZVRM010000058.1:5859-7526 GCA_964629605.1 uncultured Oscillospiraceae bacterium | reverse complement strand
GCCCCGATTCGGGCACTGTTCTCTTTGAGGGCAAGGACATCACCGAAGTGCCGCCCCATCAGCGGCAGGTGAACACTGTGTTCCAGCGGTACGCCCTGTTCCCCCATCTCAATGTGTACGACAACATCGCCTTCGGCCTGCGCATCGCCAAGATGCCCGAGGACGAGATCCGGGAGCGGGTCACCGAAATGCTCCAGATGATCAATCTGGTAGGTTATGAAAAGTCCCCCATTACCCGTCTGTCGGGCGGCGAGCAGCAGCGCGTGGCCATCGCCCGTGCTCTGGTCAACCATCCCCGGGTGTTGCTGCTGGACGAGCCTCTGTCGGCACTGGATCTGAAGCTGCGCAAGGAAATGCAGCGCGAGCTGAAGGCCATTCAGCAGCGGGTGGGCATCACCTTTGTCTTCGTCACCCACGATCAGGAGGAAGCCCTCACCATGTCGGACACCGTGGTGGTGCTCAACAAGGGCCGCATCCAGCAGATCGGCACGCCTACCGACATTTACAATGAGCCCAAGAATGCCTTCGTTGCCGACTTCATCGGCGAGTCCAACATTCTGGACGGCATTATGCTGGAGGACAAGCGGGTTCGCTTCTCCGGCCACACCTTCGACTGCGTGGACGGCGGCTTCGGCCGCAAGGAGCCGGTGGACGTAGTCGTGCGCCCCGAGGACGTGGACATCGTTCCGCTGGAAAAGGGTATGCTCAAGGGCACCATCACTTCGGTCACCTTTATGGGCGTGCATTATGAGATCATTGTGGACATCAACGGCTTCAAGTGGATGATCCAGACCACCGACTTCGCCCCCGAAGGAGCTGAGATCGGTCTGTATATCGAGCCCGATGCCATCCACATTATGAAGAAATCGGAATACTCCGGTCTGTACGGCGACTATTCGCTGGACATCGACACCGAGGCCATCGACTTCGACGACGAGGACGAAGACGAGCAGGCAGAAAGTGAGCAGGCAGAATGAGCGGTCGTGACAAGGGCCGCAAGGCCTTCTCTTTAGAAAGCCTTCTGCTGGCGCCCTATTCGGTTTGGGCGTCGCTGTTCATCCTGGTGCCGCTGGCCTTTATCGCCTACTATGCCTTCACCGACAACAACTTCCACTTCACCCTGGACAACGTGATGAAGTTCTTCACCGCCACCTCCCAGGTCACCAACGACGCCGGCGTTTCTCAGGAGGTTCACACCTATCTGCTGATCTTCTGGCGTTCGCTGAAGCTGGCGGTGATCTCCACCATCATTTGTCTGCTGATCGGCTATCCCATGGCTTATATCATGGCAAAAGCCTCCGGCCGGGTGCAGAAGACCATGGTGACCCTCATCATGATCCCCATGTGGATGAACTTCCTGATCCGCACCTACGCCTGGATGACCATTTTGCAGGACACCGGCATTTTCAACGGCCTGCTGGATATGGTAGGCCTGGGGCCGGTGCACATCATCGGCACCGAAGCCGCCGTTGTGATCGGTATGGTCTACGATTATCTGCCCCACATGGTCATTCCCATCTATTCGGTGATGGCCAAGATGGACATTCGTCTGCTGGAGGCTGCACAGGATCTGGGCTGCAACAGCGCACAGGTTTTGCGCCGGGTGGTCTGGCCGCTGAGCCTGCCGGGTGTGTTCTCTGGCATCAATATGGTGCTCATTCCCTCCA
>CAZVRM010000058.1:0-5849 GCA_964629605.1 uncultured Oscillospiraceae bacterium | reverse complement strand
CTTCCGCTTTCCGTTCCCGGTATAGTTTCGGGAATAACTATGGTATTCGTTCCCTCCATCAGCACCTTCTATATCTCTCAGAAGCTGGGTAACGGCAAGTTCTTCCTCATCGGCGATGCCATCGAGGGACAGTACATTGCCAACAACCTGCATTTTGCTGCCGCCATCGCCTTCATCATGATGATCATCCTGCTGGTGGGCATGGCGCTCATGCGCAAGCTGGCTGACCGCCACGTTCAGGGAGGTGTCTGATATGAAAAGAGCCTCTAAAATTTACACCGCACTGGTGATGATTTTCCTGTTTGCCCCCATCGCCATCCTGCTGCTGTTCTCTTTCAACGAGAGCAAGAGTCTGTCGGTGTTCTCCGGCTTCTCCCTCAAGTGGTATCAGGAGCTGTTCCGGGACGGCGACACACTGGAATCGTTAAAAAATACTTTGATTCTGGCCTGTTCGGCTTCGGCCATCGCCACTGTGATGGGTACAGCCGCCTCGGTGGGCATCAACAAGCTGCGCAACAAATATGTCCGTGCCTCCTTTGACACGGTGACCAACATTCCCATGACCAACCCGGACATCATCACCGGTATTTCGCTGATGCTGATGTTCGTGTTTATCGGTACCCGGCTGGGTCGGTCGGCAAGTCTCAGTTTCTGGACGCTGCTGATCTCCCATGTGACCTTCTGTCTGCCCTATGTGATCCTGCAGGTTTTGCCAAAGCTGCGGCAGATGGATCCCTCCCTGCCGGAGGCCGCTATGGATCTGGGCTGCACGCCCATGCAGGCCTTCTTCAAGGCCGTCCTGCCCGAGATCATGCCCGGTATCGTCACCGGTATGATCATGGCCTTTACCATGTCGCTGGATGACTTCGTCATCAGCTATTTTACCCAGGGCAGCGGCTTCCAGACCCTTCCCATCCGCATCTACTCCATGACCAAGAAGACGGTCACTCCCAAGATGTACGCACTGGCTACCATCATCTTCTTTGTCATTCTGACCCTGCTGCTGATCTCCAACCTGTCCGACGAGGACAGTAGGGCCAAGCGCCGTCAGGATGCCGAACGGGCACGGAAGGTGCGCCGTTTCCTGGTGCCTGCTGCCGCAACGGTCATTCTGGCTCTGATGGTAGTGCTCATCGTCACCTCCTCCGGCCGCACCCTGACCCTCAATGTGTATAACTGGGGCGAATATATCTCCGACGGCTCGGAAGGCTCGCTGGACACCATTGCCGCCTTTGAGGAATGGTACGAGGAGACCTACGGCATGCCGGTGAAGGTCAACTACGATACCTTCTCCTCCAACGAGGATATGTACGCCAAGGTTTCCAGCGGCGCTGTCAGCTACGATGTGCTGATCCCCTCCGATTATATGATCGCCCGTATGAAGGCCGAAGATATGCTGCTGCCGCTGAACTACAGCAACATCCCCAACTATCAGTATATCGGCGAGGACTTCCGCGGTCTGTACTATGACCCGGACAATCAGTACACCGTGCCCTACACCTACGGTATCGTGGGTGTCATCTACAACGCCAACGTGGTGGATGAGGCCGACATCGGCGACTGGGATCTGATGTGGAACGAAAAGTACGCCGGAAACATTCTGACCTTCAACAACAGCCGTGACGCTTTCGGTACGGCCATGTATAAGCTGGGTCTGGATGTAAACACCACCGACCACGCCGTTTGGGATCGGGCTGCCGAAGAGCTGCTGGCGCAAAATCCCATCCTGAAAGGTCGCGTCATGGACGAGATCTACAACATGATGGCCTCCGGCGAAGCTGCCGTCAGCGCCTATTACGCCGGTGACTACTTCACCATGGTGGACAATCAGGCCGACACGGTGGATCTGCAGTTCTATTATCCCGAACGCACCAACTACTTCGTGGACGCCATGTGCATCCCCACCTGCTGCCAGAATCAGGAGCTGGCTGAAGTGTTCATCAACTTCATGCTCAGCCGGGAGGCTGCCATCGCCAACGCCGAATATATCTGGTACGCCTGCCCCAACGCCCTTGTTGTGGAAGACGAGCAGTATATCGAGGACATGGGTGAAGAGGCCATGGAGATCCTGTACCCCGAGATGGAGTCCTTCCGTGAGGCCTACAACGCTTACGCCTACCGCAATCTGGACGCCGAGACCCTCAATTATATCAACTCCCTGTGGGAGCGCATCAAGCTGAATTGATGTTTTCTCAACTGCCGTGCAGCAATGCACGGCAGTTTTTTATTCCCGCAGGGCATTTTGCAGCTGCAAACGCGCCTTTTTCTCCAGGCGGCTGACCTGCACTTGGGTCATGCCCAGAATGGCGGCGATTTTTTGTTGGGTCAGATCCCGCATATACCGCAGCAAAATCACCTGCCGCAGCCGTGGCTCCAACCGGGAAATGGCTTCCTGCAGCGCCAGCCCCTCCACCACATGGCCTTCGCCTTCGGCAGGCAGCACCTCACCCAGTGTCCGCTCCTGCCCCGGCAGGGCTGCATCCAGCGAATCGGTGTCCCGGGGCGCATTGAGAGCTTCCAGCACTTCGTCGGGCTGCAGGCCGCTCTCCCGGCACAGGTCGGACAGCCGCGGGCTTTGTCCGTTCTCCCCTTCCAGCCGTGTCTGGATCTGCCGCAGCAGTGCTGCCCGCTCTTTCAGGGTGCGGCTGACCTTCACCGGCCCGTCATCCCGTAGAAACCGGCGGATCTCTCCGGCGATTTTGGGCACGGCATATGTAGAAAACGCCACCTCCAGCGTCAGATCAAAATCCCGGACGGCTTTCAGCAGACCGATGGCTCCCAGTTGAAACAGATCCTCCGGCTCACAACCCCGACCGTAAAATCGCTTTGCCACGCTCCACACCAGCGGCGTATTGTCCCGCAAAAGCGTCTCCATAGCATTCTTATCGCCGGTCTGTGCCGCCCGAATACACGCCTGCAACTGGGGTGTCATGCCTCCTGCCGGGCCTCCAGCACCTTTTGCAGCACCACGGTAGTGCCTTTGCCCGGCTTGGAACGGACGCTCATGCCATCCATAAAGCTTTCCATGATCGTAAAGCCCATGCCCGAGCGGTCGGCACCGCCGGTGGTATACATAGGCTCCCGCGCCTGCGGAATATTTTCAATGCCGCAGCCCTTGTCCGAAATAATGATCTCGGCGGTGGCGGGAGCATACAACCGCACGGTGAGGGTGATGGTGCCCAGCTTGTCCCGGTAGCCATGGACGATGGAATTGGTCACCGCCTCCGAAACGGCAGTTTTGATGTCGTAGATCTGCTCCACCGTGGGGTCTAACTGTGCGATAAAGGCGGCCGCCGCCGCCCGCGCAAAGCTCTCATTGGCGCTTCGGCTGGGGAAGCGCAGGGTCATCTGGTTGATCCGGTCTTTTTTTAGCAATTTCATATCCATCCCTCCTATCGAATGTCCACCATCCGGTGGATCCCGGCGCAGGTCAGCACTTTTTGCGCCTGTGCCGGGGTGTGCGTCACCGAAAGCTTTCCGCCGCAGCTTTGGCACTTGCGGGCGGTTTGCACCACTACGGCGATGCCCGAGCTGTCCATAAATTCCAGCCCGGAAAGATCCAGCTCCATCCGAGCAGGCAGATGATCCTCCACCAGACCGTTGAGCCGCGCCATCAGCCGGATGGCCTCGTGGTGCCCCAATTCGCCCGTCAGCGACACGCGCAACAGCCCCTCCTGCATTTCATATCCTATGGTCATAGGCGAAATCGCCTCCTTTTTTGATAAAAAATAGACCGTGTACCTTCGTACACAGTCTATTTTATCGATTCTATGCAGTTTTTTCTGTCGTTATTCGGCAGTGAATCCATTTTTTGCGCTGCCCAGCAGATACATGGAGCCGCAGGCTACCAGAACATCCTGTTCCTCTGCCAGCTTGACGGCCAGCTCCGCGCCCTCCCGGGCGCTTTCGCACACCCGAACATCGGCGCAGTGCTCAGCAGCCACGGCGGCAATATCGGCAGGCGGTACGATCTGGGGCAGATCGTCGGCGGCAGGCACGGCGATAAACACCCGGCAGCGCTTTGCCAGCTGGGGCACCGACGAGCGGTAATCCTTGCGGTTCATCATACCCATGACACCGATCAGAGGCCGTCCGGGATACAAGCTGTCCAGCGCGGTGCACAGCGCCCCCACCTTTCCGGGGTTGTGTGCGCCGTCAATGACGCACCGGGGCTCTTTACGCACCACCTGCAGGCGGCCGATGACCATGGCCTGCTCCAAGCCCTTGGACACCACCTCATAGGGCAGGTCTTCCCCGCCCTGCCGCAGCTGCTCCACAATGGACAGTACAGTGAGGGCGTTCATCACCTGATGGGCACCGGGCAGAGCGATGCGGTATTCTCTGCCATCATAGACGAACCGGGAGCCGGCATCGTCGCTTTCCAGCACCTGCAGCTTTGCCTTGTCTGCCACCGTCAGCGGCACAGACAGCTTGTCACAGGTCTCCCGCAGCACAGCGTCGGCATCGGGTACCAGATCGCAATATCCGGCGCACCGACAGCCCGGCTTGATGATGCCGCACTTCTGGGCGGCGATCTCGGGAATGGTGGTGCCCAGCATATCGGTGTGCTCCAGCGAAATGGCAGTGATGGCGGCACAGGCGGGAGCCGGGATGATATTGGTGCTGTCCAGCAGACCGCCGATGCCCACTTCAAACACCACGAACTCCACGCCGCAGCGCTCAAAGAGCATGAGCGCCAGAGCGGTCACCGTTTCAAACTCGGTGCACTCCTTGTCCTCGGCTTTCATTGCAGCCAGTGCAGGCAGCATACTTTCCAACACATCGGCCATCAGCTGCTTGTCCACCAGCTGACCGTTCACCTGCATCCGCTCCCGGAAGTCAAAGACAAAGGGCGACAGGAACAGGCCGGTTTTGTACCCGGCATTGCGCAGCACGCTTTCACACATGGTGGCGGTACTGCCCTTGCCGTTGGAGCCGGCGATGTGGACGAATTTCATCCGTTTTTCGGGATTTCCCAGCTTTTCCATCAGCCCTTCCATCCGGAACAGACCCTTGCGGGTGCCCAGATGGATCCGGCTGTGGATAAACTCCAGCGCTTGTTCGTAGGTCATGATCTTAACCCAGAGCCTTCAGGTTCTCTTCCAGCTTGGCAGCCATCTCGCGATACTTTTCCAGCTTCTCCTTTTCGGCGTTGACAACGGCCTCGGGGGCGCGGGCGACGAAGCTCTCATTGGACAGCTTGCCCTCGGTGCGCTTGACCATATTCAGAGCGTTGTCCAGCTCCTTCTGCAGGCGCTCACGCTCCTTGTCCAGATCCACCAGCTCAGACAGAGGCATATAGATCTGGGCGGCCTGGGTGACGCAGGTGACCATGCCGGAAACGTCGGCGGGAGGTGCATCCTGAACGGTGACCTGGCTGGCCCATGCCAGCTTTTTCATAAAGGGCTCGGCCTGAGCAAACAGGGCGGGCTTCTGGGTGGCGATGATCAGGGCGGCCTTCTTGGAGGGGGGCACGTTCATCTCGGATCTGCGGTTACGGACGGCGCGGATGGCGGCCATGATCTCTTCCATCTCGGCTTCCTCAGCGGGGAAGTTCAGGCTGTCATCGGCCTTGGGCCACGCAGACACCATGATAGAGGGGCCTTCGTGGGGCAGAGCCTGCCAGATCTCCTCGGTGATGAAGGGCATGAAGGGATGCAGCAGCTTCATGGTGCCGGACAGGATGTGACCCAGCACCTTCTGGGCGCGGACGGATGCTTCCTTGTCCTCGCCGGTGAGACGGGTCTTGCACAGCTCGATATACCAGTCGCAGAAATAGTCCCAAATGAAGGAATACAGCTTGTCGGCGGCGATGCCCAGCTCGTACTTGTCGATATTTTCGGTGACTT
>CAZVRM010000057.1:0-8492 GCA_964629605.1 uncultured Oscillospiraceae bacterium | reverse complement strand
TATGATCTGGAAAAGGGCAGGATCACCTGGCGCTCTAAGTAACAAGGGAGCAGAGAATTTAGGAGGAACTTAACCATGAAAGTTAAACCGTCCGTAAAACCCATCTGCGAAAAGTGCAAGATCATCCGCAGAAAAGGCCGCGTTATGGTCATCTGCGAGAATCCCAAGCATAAGCAGAAGCAGGGCTAAAAGAACACAGGAGGTAAAGTAAATGGCTCGTATTGCCGGTGTTGACCTTCCCCGCGAGAAGCGCGTGGAAATCGGCCTGACCTATATCTATGGTATCGGCCGCAAACTCAGCAACGATATCCTGAGAGAAACTGGTATCAATCCTGACACTCGCGTCAAGGATCTGACCGAAGACGAAGCTGCTAAGCTGCGTGAAGCCATCGAAAAAGATTACATCGTCGAGGGCGACCTGCGCCGTGATGTGGCTCTGAATATTAAGCGACTGGTCGAAATCGGTTCTTACCGTGGCCTGCGCCACCGCAAGGGTCTGCCCGTGCGTGGCCAGCGTTCCAAGACCAACGCTCGTACCCGCAAGGGTCCCAAGAAGACCATTGCTAATCAGAAGAAGTAAGGAGGGAAGAGAAAATGGCTAAGGTACAGGCTAAGACGGGCGCTGCTGTCCGCACGACGCGCCGCGAAAAGAAGAATATTGAAAAGGGCCAGGTCCATATCCGCTCTTCCTTCAATAACACCATCGTTACCATCACTGACCTGAAGGGCAACGCTATTTCTTGGGCTTCTTCCGGCGGCCAGGGTTTCCGCGGCAGCCGTAAGTCCACTCCCTTCGCCGCTCAGACTGCCGCTGAAGTCGCTTCCAAGGCTGCTATGGAGCACGGCCTGAAGACCGTTGAGGTCTATGTCCGTGGCCCCGGCGCCGGCCGTGAGGCTGCTATCCGCGCCCTGCAGGCTGCCGGTCTGGAAGTGGTCAGCATCAAGGACGTCACTCCCATTCCTCACAATGGCTGCCGTCCCCCCAAGAGAAGAAGAGTCTAATAGGAGGTAACGCAAAATGGCTAGATATAGAGATGCAGTTTGCCGCATCTGCCGTCGCGAGGGCGATAAGCTCTTCCTGAAGGGTGACAGATGCTATACTGATAAGTGCGCCATCGCCCGTCGTGGCTACGCTCCCGGCCAGCATGGCCAGGGCCGTAAGAAGATGAGCGAGTACGGCACCCAGCTGCGCGAGAAGCAGAAGGCTAAGCGCTACTACGGCCTGCTGGAGAACCAGTTCTATCATTACTTCGAGCTGGCTACCAAGATGACCGGTAAGACCGGTGAGAACCTGCTGAAGGTTCTGGAGTCCCGTCTGGACAACGTGGTTTATCGTGCCGGCTTCGCTATGAGCCGCCCCGAGGCCCGTCAGCTGGTCACCCACGGTCACTTCACCGTCAACGGCAAGGCTGTCAACATCCCCTCTTACATGGTTAAGGCCGGCGATGTGGTAGCTATCGTTGAAAAGAGCATGAGCTCTGATAAGATCAAGGGCGTTCTGGAAGCCAACGCTTCCCGTCCCGCGCTCAACTGGCTGAGCGTTGACAAGAATAAGGCCCAGGCCACTGTCGTCAACCTGCCTGAGCGTGGCGAGATCGATCTGCAGGTCGAAGAGCAGCTCATCGTTGAGTTGTACTCCAAGTAATCCTTGGATCTGCAAAATCTGGATCTTGTTAGCTTAAGCAGCGACTTTAACATAGGAGGGTAATGAATGATTGCAATTGAAAAGCCCAGTATTGAATGTGTCGAAGCGCTGGAAGACGGTTCTTACGGCAAGTTTGTCGTAGAGCCGCTGGAAATCGGCTATGGCACTACCCTCGGTAACTCCCTGCGCCGCATTCTGCTGTCCTCTCTGCCCGGCACTGCCGCCACTTCTATCAAGATCGATGGCGTGCAGCACGAGTTTTCCACCGTTCCTGGTGTGAAAGAGGATGTTACGGAGATCGTCCTGAATGTTAAGGGCATCATCGCCAAGCTGCATTGCGCTGGCGAAAAGACCGTGACCATTGAGGCAATGGGCGCTGGCGAAGTCACTGCCGGCGATATCCGCTGCGATAGCGAGATCGAAATACTGAACCCCGAACTCCACATCGTCACGCTGATGGAGGACGCCAAGTTCAACATGGAGCTGACTTTCAATCACGGCCGCGGCTACGTCCCCGCCGAGAAGAACAAGCCCGCTCAGTCCATCATCGGTCTGATCCCCGTGGACTCTATCTACACTCCCATCCACAAGGTCAATTATGTAGTGGAGAACACCCGCGTGGGCAACATGACCAACTATGACAAGCTGACGCTGGAGGTCTATACCGATAAGACCATCACCGCCAAGGATGCCATTTCCCTGTCTGCCAAGATCCTGACCGACCATCTGAGTCTGTTCGTGGATCTGTCCGACGAGATCGGCTCCAAGGCCACCGTGGTGGAAAAGAGCGAAGCCACCCAGGATAAGGTTCTGGAGATGACCATCGAAGAGCTGGATCTCTCCGTCCGTTCCTTCAACTGTCTGAAGCGTGCCGGCATCAACACTGTGGCCGACTTGGTGAACACCACCGAGGAAGACATGATGAAGGTCCGCAACCTGGGCCGCAAGTCCTATGAAGAGGTCGTCAAGAAGATGGCCGACATGGGTCTGAATCTGGCAAAGGAAGAAAATAACTAAACCCAAAGAGGCAGGGCGGCGCTGCCGGTGCAGCGCCGATCCCCCGTCCTTACCGATAAGAGGAGGTAACACAAATGCCCGGAACCCGTAAGCTCGGCAGACCTACCGATCATCGCCGCGCCATGCTGCGTGCCATGGTCACCTATCTGCTGGAGAACGGCAAGATCGAGACCACCGTTACCAGAGCTAAAGAGGTGCGTCCCCTTGCTGAGAAGATGATCACCCTGGGTAAGAAAGGTGATCTGAACGCCAAGCGTGCTGCTATGACCTTTATCACCAAGGAAGACGTGGTCAAGAAGGTCTTCGATGAAATCGCCCCCAAGTATGCCGATCGTAACGGCGGTTATGTCCGCATCACCCGCATCGGTCCCCGTCGCGGCGATGGCGCCGAGATGGCTATCATCGAGCTGGTCTAATCTCCATTAGATAATCGAATGATTCAAAAGGGATTGCTACGCAAATGATGCTGCGTAGCAATCCCTTCTCTTTTATCCGTCCAAAACTGTCATCCTGAGCCGCAAGGCGAAGGATCTCCCACCGAAGGAGGTGCGTTCCATGCATATCGAAAACAATATCCTCAAGCACCATCTCCGCAACTGCTATTTCATTAACGGCACGGCATATGCAGGAAAATCCACTATGGTGGCTATGCTGGCAGAGAAGTACGATATGATTCACTGCGGCGAAAATTATGGTCTGGCTGAGATGCGGGCGGTAGCCGATCCGGTTTTGCAGCCCAACCTGTGCTATACCAAGCAGATCTCCTCCTGGGAGGCCTTTGTCTCCCGCACGCCGGAGGAATACGAAGCGTGGGTGAAGGGCAACAAGGGCGAGCTGGCTCAGTTTGAGGTGGCCGAGCTGCTGCGCCTGTCCTCCAGCGGCAAGAAGATCATTGTGGATACCAATATCCCCTGCGAATTGCTGCGGGAGATCTCTGATTATGACCATGTGGCCATCATGCTGTCGCCCCAGTCCATGTCGGTAGAGCGCTTCTTCGACCGCTCCGACGAGGATAAGCAGTTTCTGCTTTCGGTCATCGACGGCTGTCCCGACCCCAAGTGGGCGGAGGACAACTTCCGTGCCTGCATCGCCCGGGTGAACAGTCCCGAGGTCTATGCCGCCTTTGAAAACAGCGGCTTTGCCGTGTTCAAGCGGGACTTTTCCGCCGGTGACACCCGGCAGGAGATGCTGGCCGCCCTGGCAAAGCATTTCGGACTGGAATAAGCACAAAAGAGAGCGGCTTGACCGCCAATGCTGTTCGGTTAAGAAAACACAGCACAATTTATGTCATTCCGAGCAAAAAGCCGCCCAAATGGGTGGCTTTTTGCGTGGGAATCCGCATCTTATGAAGGAGAAACGGATTGCCACGGCCCGTAAAGCGGGCCTCGCAATGACAGTGGTTCGCTAACCGAACAGCATTCCTTGACCGCTCTCTTTCTTTATGTTATGATAAAGCTCCAATTTCCACAAAAGGGGGTCATTCTGTGAAAAACATCATCACCATTCAGCACACCCAGTCGGTGCACCACACCAACGGCATGGTGGGTTCCTGGACTGACTGGGATCTGTCCGAACTGGGACGGCAGCAGGCCGATAACATCGGCCGCAATCTGGTGGATTATGTGGGCGACAGCAAGTTCGTCCTCTATTCCTCCGATCTGAAGCGGGCGCGGCAGACTGCCGAAGCAGCGGGCAAGCATCTGGGGCTGACCCCTGTTTATCGCACTGAGTTACGGGAGCGTAATTTGGGTAAATGCTGTGGAAAATCGGTGAAATGGCTACGGGAAAACCTGGAAATGCAGGAGAAAACCGTAGATGACCGGCTGTTTTCCGATGCAGAAAGCCGTCGAGACGAATGGAATCGACTGTTGCCGTTCTTCAACGAAATCATGGAGAATGGCGAAGAAAACATCATCATTGTTTCTCACGGTGATCTGCTATCAGTATTTAACGCTATGTTTCTGGGATTGCCGGTGGAAAGTCTTAATACCTGTGAGCTGTTTGGCTTGGCGGGCGGTGTGTCCCGGATGTTCGTAGATAACAACGGTAAGCGCTTTATCAAGCGAATGAGTGACCTTTCTTTCATCAAATGAAAATCAAAAACATGAAACGCACCGCCTGGAAGCGGCTGCTGGAAAAAACCTATACTGTCCGGGACTGCGCCCCCTGGGGCTATCCCGGTCGAGAGAGCATCCTGCGGATCCACAAGGTCACCCAGCCCCTTTGGGTCAAAGAGGGCTACGGCAAGATCTGCATTGCCAACCGGGGACACAGCTGGGTGCAGGTGGCCTGCCAGGGTCAGCCCTATTGGCTCACTGCCATGTTTGACCGACAGGGGCGGTTTTTGCAGATCTATTTTGACATTGCAAAGCCGCCATCCTTTGCTGATCCCGACGATCCCACCTTTGAGGATCTCTATCTGGATGTGGTGCTGACCTCCCGGATGGATCTGGTGGTACTGGATCGGGTGGAGCTGGAGATGGCACTGAAAACCGGCGATGTGGACGAGGAAACCTATATTTTTGCCCTTGCGGCCTGCGAAAAACTGCTTGCGTGGCTGAAGGAAAACAAACAGGCCATTGTAGAGTATGTGACAAAAGTTTATACCGAAATGAAATAAAGAGCGCGTTGCAAAATGCGCTCTGTCATTGCGAGGCCTGCGAAACAGGCCGCGGCAATCCGCTTCCCCACGCTGGAGTGTACGGATTCCCACGCAAAATGCCGGCCTTTAGGCGGCATTTTTGCTCGGAATGACAGGGTGTGTGGCATTTTGCAACGCGCCCTTCTGTATTTTACAGCTCTATTTCGTAATATAACACCAGTTCCCCGTCATCTATTTCGGAAAACAGCAGGCGGGTGTAGCCCCAATGCTGGTAAATGGCACGGTTGCGGGTCTCGCACGCATCCACGCCAATGGTCAGTCGGGTATAGCCCATCTCCCGGGCAGTTTGTTCCATCAGAGCCACCAGCCGGGAGATCTGCCCCTTGCCCTCATGGGCTTTTTGGATGCGAAGGGCGTTCACATTGGCTACCCTTTTGCCGTCGGCCAGTATCAGCCGCCCGTTTACCGCCTTACAGGCCGGGTCAAAGAGCAGCGTCCCCTCCCCCACTGGGACGCCGTCGGCCAAAACGGCAAAGGTGCGGCCGGCACCGGTATGGTTGTAGCCGATGTACTCGGTTTTCCACCGCACCCAACGGTCGTCGCCCGGGTGGGATTCGATGTTGTAAGCCCACAAACGCTCCAGATCCTCTGGCGTGGCAGGTCGATGGGTATAGGTCATGGTCACACCTTCCGTCGTTTCAAAAGATAGAGGATGGCTGCCAGCCCATATTCCACGGCATAAGCGCAGGAAAACAGGGCGTTAAACACATTCAGCTGCGCCTGTCCCCGGTAATATTCATCCCAGGTCAGCACCTCCAGAAACTGCACTTCGCCATTCTGGATGCTGTAGCGGATGTTCTGCACCGTTTCGTTGCGGCGCACATAGCTGGCAAAAATGTGCTCACCGTCGTAAAGGTGCTCGGTCAGAGCCTCCTCCTCGGAGATCACATTCCCATACCGATCATAGTAAGTGATGGCTGCATCAGGCGCCATTATCGGCTCGCTATTGGTACCGGCGTAAACATTGCGCTCATATTCCATATCCTGCTCCATAAAGGAGATAAAGCTGTCCACGTCCTCAAAGGCACGCCACTGGGCAAACCAACTTGCGCCACCGAACTGGTTCAGCCCCCACTGGCAGAGGACGGTCACAGCCAACACTGCTGTCAGTGCAAGCGCACAGATTTTTTGCCAGCGACGATTGTGGGCAAAGTTGGCTTTGGGTACATAAATACCCTTTTTCACCAGTTGTCCGTTGGTCAGCCATAGGATGATAGCACACAGATTCAGTGCCGAAAGACCGTAAGCGCTGCCATACCGCAGCCAACCTGTACCCGAAAGCCCCATAAAGCTGTCGTGAATAAAAAGAATCAGCGGCAGAGAAGTGGCAAACAGCACCGCGGCTGCCACCCAGACACCTTCTGCCAGCATGATGACCGACCGTTTGAAAGTGCCAATGTCCTCTTCTTCGGCAACGGACAAAAAGGCGTTGTTCACAAAGATGACCTGACAAGCCGTGCTTGCCAGATAAAAGACACATCCCGCCAGAAAGCCCAGATAAGCCCGGTTGAAGCCGAAGTTCAGTGCCATTGCCACCAGCAGGCCTACCAATGCCAGACACAGGGCGATCAGACTGCGGGTCTTATATTTGGATAAACTCAGCTGCAGCAGCCGCTGCCGCTGCTTTTCCCCTTTGGGGGTGGGGGTGTTTTCAGGGGCGATTTCCTGCTGCCCGGGGGATTTTCGTTCCCCACGCAGCAGCTCGTCACAGGTGATGCCGAAGATCTCGGCGATCACCGGGATGGCCGACAGGTCGGGCGCGCCGTCGTCCCGCTCCCAGCGGCTGATGGTTTTATCAGAAACATTGAGTTTTTCGGCAAGCTCCTTTTGGGTCATGCCGTTGGCCTTCCGCAGGGCGGCAATGAAGCTGCCAATGGTCTTTTTTTCCATGGGGTATCCTCCTCGGGTCTGTTTTCTGGCTTGATTCTACCCTTTCGCCGGTGAGAAAGCCACCCAACAGACCCGGAAAACACTCTCGAAATCCGAGAATTTCAGCCTTTCGGGCATAATTTATCCAAAAACTTCACCAATGCGGCATAAACCTGCTCCCGATCCACCAAAAAGGACAGGCCGTGGCCTGCATCATCCACCAGCACCATGGTCTTTTCACAGTTGACCGCGGCGGCAGCACTCTTTTCGGTCATCCAGCAAGGGACGAAGTCGTCGGCTCGTCCGTGGATCAGCAGCAGGGGCAGCCGGTTGTCCCGAAGGGCCTCCTCGGTGGAAGCGCCGTCGATGGAAAAGCCCGCCATGATCCGGCAGCAAAGATCCGCGCCCCACAGCAGCCAGGTAGGCAGCTTGATGGAGGTGGTCATCACGCTGTGGAAGATCTCCCGGGGGGAGGTAAAGCCGCAGTCGGCGATGATGCCCCGGATATTTTTGGGCAGATCCAGTCCGGCAGCCATCAGCACCGAGGCCGCGCCCATGGAAATGCCGTCCAGCACCACCGGGTGAGCTTCGCCGTATTTTTGCAGCAGCCACAGCGCCCAGTCCCGCACATCCCGACGTTCCCGGACGCCCATGGTGATGTATTCGCCTTCGCTTTGCAGATGGGCTCGCTGGTCAATGACCAGCAGGTTGAAGCCCATCTCAAAATAGGGGCGCAGCGCACAGCTGAAATCCACATAGCCGCTGCCCCGGAAGCCGTGGGCCATCAGCAGCGTGCCCCGCGCCTGCCTGCCCGCAGGCTGCTCCAGCAGATTGCCGTGAAGACGGAGGCCGTCAAAGCTTTCCATCCACACGTCCTCTTTGGGCTGGCTGGGGTACCATGTGCGCTCCCGGCGGATGGTTTCGGCGTGGTCGTGGTTGCCGCCCTTTTCCAGCTTGTCCAGAAACCGCTCACTGTTGTCAGGCTCCCGATGGAGAAATTTGTAGACCAGAAGGGCGCAAACGAGAAAGTACAGGAACACCAGCAGCAGCACGATCCCTGCCGCTGTCCAAAACAGAGCGCGCATGGGTCACAGACCCATGGCAAGGCCGTCCCGGCGGGGATCAGCCGCGCCCTCGATGGTGCCGTCGGGCAGGATGACACAGCCGTTGACGCTGCCCATGATCCGGTTCCAGTCATCATAGGCAAACACCGGATGTCCCATTTCTTTCAGTTTTTCAATAACTTCGGGGGCGATACGGCTTTCGTAGATGATTTTATCGGTCTGATCGTCGCTGATG